>JALORE010000218.1 GCA_025459125.1 Planctomycetota bacterium
CGCCCTCGGCTGGGGCCAGCGGCAGCCCCGGGCCGTGTTCCTGAGCGATACCAGCGAGCGGCCCGGCCGGCGTGTGGGTGACCGGATCGAAGTCCCGGCGTACGGGTTGGTCAGCATTCGCGCGGAGTTCAAGTAACCATGGCAGTGGATTCTCTCCCTCCGGGCCGGGCCGATGAGCGCCACGGCGGCACCCTCCTGTTGACCAGCGCTATTGTCGCGGCCCTGGGGTCGTTTCTGTTCGGGTTTGACACCGCCGTGATCTCGGGCACAACCCAGACGCTGCAGCAATTGTATGGCCTCAGTGACAGCCTCCTCGGTTTCAGCCGGCGGCCGGTGCTGGCCGCGCTGGGCGTTTTGTACTTCGTGTCGGCGGTGGGCTGCGCCTGGGCCTGGGATTGGTACTCGCTGCTGCTGTTTCGCTGGATCGGGGGCATCGCGGTCGGCGGAGCGTCCGTCGTATCGCCCGTGTATATCACGGAAATCGCCCCGGCCCGGCGCCGCGGCCTGCTGGTGGCGGTCAGCCAACTGAACATCGTGATCGGCATCCTCGCCGCCTATTTCTCGAACTACGTTGTGGCCTACGCGATGGGGGCGGAGCATCCGGCCGCCTGGCGCTGGATGTTCGGGATCGAAGCCGCGCCGGCGCTGTTGTTCCTGGCGGCCTCCGTCGCGATCCCGGAGAGTCCCCGCTGGCTGGTCAAGACGGGCCGACGCACCCAGGCCGAGGAGGTTCTGGCCCGGTTCGGCCATGAGGCACCTCGGGGCGAGGCCGAGGAGATCGAGCGGTCCCTCCTGGCGGAACGGTCGGGCGTGCCCCAGCGGTTGTTCCAGCGCCGGTACCTCAGACCCCTGCTGCTGGCCGCCATGATCGGGGCCTTCAACCAGTTGGACGGCATCAACGCCATCATCTACTACACTGCTGACATCTTCCGGATGGCGGGAGCGGACAAGACCAGCGCCCTGATGCAGTCCGTCATCGTCGGCCTGACCAACCTCGTGATGACCATTGTGGCCATGATTCTGATCGACCGTGCCGGACGCAAGATGCTCCTGCTGGCCGGCTCGGTGACTTTCGTGATCTCCCACGCCCTGGCCGCCTGGGTGTTCTACACGCACGCCCAAGGCTGGATCGTCATCGCGGCCATGATGGGGATTGTCGGCTCACACGCCTATTCCCAAGGGGCCGTGGTGTGGGTCATCATCAACGAACTGCTGCCCAACGCCATTCGCGCCTCCGGCTCCGCCGCGATCTGCTTCTTGATCTGGCTACTGTGCATCGGTGTGAGCTGGACCTTCCCCGTGGTGGCCCGCCATTCCGGCGGCTCGGCGTTCGCGTTCTTCGCCGGGATGATGGTCCTGCAGTTCTTCCTGGTGCTGATCTGTCTGCCCGAGACCAAAGGGGCCTCGCTGGAAGAACTCCAAACCCAACTGGCGGCCGGGTAGCGAGAGGTTCGAAGTGTGATGGTCAATAGAAACCGTACTGGTGGGCGGCGGCAAACATCGCGGCGATGTTCTCCGGCGGGACGCCGGCTTGAATGTTGTGGACGCTGTTGAAGACGTAGCCGCCGCCGGGCTTGAAGGCCTCCAGGTTCCGCCGGACGTGGTCGCGAACCTCGTCGGGGCCGGCAAAACTCAGGACTTTCTGCGTATCGATGCCGCCGCCCCAGAAGGTGAGCCGGTCGCCGAACTGGGCTTTGAGCGCGCCGGGGTCCATATCGGCGGCGCTGATCTGGACGGGATTGAGGATGTCGATACCGTTGTCGAGCAGGTCCGGGATGAACGGGCGCACCGAGCCGCAGGAGTGGTACCAGATCTTGGCGTTCGTCAGGCTCCTGATGTGCTGGACCAGTTTCTTCTGCCGCGGCTTGACGACCCGGCGATAGAACGCGGGTGAGAACAGCGGCCCGCTCTGGCAGCCGATATCGTCGCCGATCATTACGACATCCACAAGGTCGCCGACTTCCTTCAGGAACTCGGTGTAGTAGCCCAGCCAGAAGGCGAGGGTCCGGTCCAGCAGGGCCGCGCAGAAGGCCGGGTTCTCGATCATGTCGATGAACCACTGTTCCAGGCCGCGCAGGTACCAGCAGATCTCGTAGACCACCCCGCCGATCCCGGTCGAGAGAGCGTAAGTCATCGCCCTTGGGGAAGGGATACGTCGCAAGGTCCGCGAGCGTCGCATGGGCCAGCGGATGATGGGAGATATCCATGTACAACGGCTGGTCGTCCGGCATGGACCAGACGACGCCGAACTCGTCCTTGAGGTCGTGCCACAGCCGGCCATCGCGGGTGTTCTGCACGATGCCGCCCCGGAAGCTGTCCGGACCGTGGGCGACAATATAGCGGAAATCGACGTGGAACCGCTCCAGCAACGTCTCGCACGGCCGGGCCAGTTGCTGCACCGGGTCCAGGATCGTCACCTCGTCCCGCATCCGCAGATAATCGAGCAACTGGGTATAAGCGTTCCTGTGAATCCCGGTCTGAAAGCCGCCCAGGTCGATCGGGACCCGGTCCGGAATTTCATGGTTGAGGGCCTTCAGAACCCGTTGCCTCGACGTCATCGTTTCTCTGTGCGCCATACGAACACCTCGTCATGCCTCCGCGTAGGGCCAGCGTCCCCGCTCGCCCAATAGGTCGTGCGGGGACGCACGACCTACGAAGAGGAACGACTCTCACTCCTCAACAATCTGCCGCAACGTGAACAGTTCGTAGAGGCCGTAGTCGATCGTATCATAGTTGTTGCCCGACGGCGGACCGTTCTCGGGCGCCTTCTGGAACGACGCGGGCCACGCGCTGCCGCGGAGCGTGCCACTGTGATGCGGCCCCAGCGTGTTCTTGAGTGTCCCGAGCACGCGAACCTCAATCGTGTTCGTCCCGGCCTTGACGAACTTCGTCACATCGCACTGCCAGGGCTGATACGCGATATGGCGGGCCGATTTGCCGTTAACCACGACTTCCGCTACGCTGCCATACCACTTGGTCAACTCCACCACGTACCGTCCCGCCGGCCGAGAGAGAGCGAACTGACTACGATAGGAGACCCCGGTGGCATAGAACGGATAACCCTGGTCTTTCCAGCTTCCAAGGTTGAGCGCCGGCTTGGATTCGCCGATGACGACGAATCCGGACTCTCCCGGCTTAAGCCGGAACGTGCCGAGAACATACGCCGGCTCCAATTCGTGATAGATCGTGAAGGGAGAGGCCTTGATCGTCACGGCGTTGTCGCCGAGCTTGGCTGCTTTCGTGATGTCGATTCGTCCGAACGCTTTGTCCAGCCACCAAGCGGTCTTTCTTGCCACAACCTTCTTGCCGTTACAGGTGATCGTATACAGATCGGGCCGCTCGATGACAATCGCGAGCCGCTCCGGCAGACGCTCCTCAATCGTAAAGCGGTAGGTGGCTTCGAAACCGCTGTCCGGACCGAACTTCCTGGAGATCAACTCATCCTTGAACTGCACCGAACTGTCCCACGGATTGCGGGGCATGCCGTTCTTGGCGAAGGCGAATTGAGACGCCTTGTAGAAGTAGATCCCCTTCTTCGTCTCGCTACCGGCCGTGATATCGACATAATCCAGGGTCAGAACATTCTCTGCCAAAGGTGCGACCTGCAGCGTACCTTGGGGCGGGACCACGGTGGCCCTCTCCTCGCGTGACCCCGCGAGTTCCACCTCTTTCTGGGACAGGAACAGCAGTTGGCTGGCGCCGGGAGGGAGCATCACGCTGGCCCTGACACTACCCCCGACCCTTCCCTGCCCATAGGGCTCCCTGACGCCGGTGCGCGCGTTCCAAACTTCGATCCCTTGGGCCGTCGCCATCACGCTGCACACCGACGGTTCAGAGAGGCTCGTGTTCACCAGCAAGAGGAATTCGCCATCGTCGATCGTGCGTCGGTGATGGAACAGCATTCCCTGGTCACCGTCGCGGCGTACAACGGCAAATCCGTCTCTGGCTTTCGCACGGTCCAGAAGGACCGGGGGCACTTCCGACGCCTCGATGCGCTTCCACCCCGGCTGCTTCGAGGCCGTTTCGCCACGATCCGAGGGGCGGCCATCGACACGAGCCGGGGCATCGCCGCAGCAGAATAATGCCCCATCCGCCTTCAGATAAGCTTCCAGCAGATCCATCGTGGGACGGTCGAGGTTCTCGGTCAGAGGCGGCAGGACCACGGTGTCGTAGGAGGCCTGGCCGACTTTGAGATTCGGGCCGTCCGTCGAACCGTGGCGGGCAAGGATGTCCTCGCAGCCGAGGTCGTATTCCACCTGGGCCTTCTCCAAGGCCATCAGCAGCGCCTGGAAGCGGTCGCCGATCTCCTTCTGTTTCGGGTCGCCCTGGTACATCCAGGCCGTGGTGGTCGGCTCGATCACCAGGATGCGGTTGACCTGGCGGCCTTGGGACATGATGAACGACAGCCGCGTGAAATAGGACGCCATCACGTGGTAGGCGTTCCACCAAGGCTCGTGATAGGAGAACGACTGCGGATGGTCCCGCTTGCGGGCGCCCCGAATGGTAATGTAGGATAGGTGCTCATTCATCGTGTTGACGCCCAGGACGTAGATCCAGTCGCCGATCCGCTTCATGTCCTCGAAGCGCAGGTCCCAGCCGCCGGCGCCGTAGGCCTCGCACAGTGTCCGCTTCGCGCCGAGCTGGTTGGCCACGCTCGACAGCTCCTTGACGGCCCGGACATTGCCGAATTGGGCATTGACGCCCTCATCGTATTGGTTCATCAGGATGTCGATGGAGGGCCGCTGGTGCCAGGCGTACATCGCCATGTTGTCGGGCGAACGGAGGCAGTTGGGCCACTCGTGCTCCCAATAATGGCCGGTGAATTCGAGGCCGTGTTTCTCGCAATAGTCATGGTAGGGTTTGGCCCAGCGCTCGATGAACAGATCCAGCAGGACCTGGAGGTAGTCGTGGCGGACCTGCTTCCAATCGCCCACCGGCTGAACCAGGCTGGGCAGGCTGGTGATCAGATCGTAGTTCCAGCGCCGGCGGAACACCTCGGGCAGATCGTCCGCCCACGGGAGCCCGCCCGCCGGGGCGAGATGGGGCTCATCGGTGAAGACCCCCGGTACGCGCTTGCCGTACTGGGCGCCGACACTGCTGTTGGTGTAGGCGTCCATCGTGATCGCCAGGAACTTCTCCGTGACGCCCGGCGTCAGGAGGTTGACGTAGAACTTGCCCCCGTGCCAGGGCGATGCGCCCGCCCAGCGCCGGGCGGCGACCAGGTACTTACCCTCCGGCAGGGCCCCCCCCGCCTTTGCCTGCTTCGTAACGTCGTCGAAGCTGTCGCCCACGGGCCGCAGGACCGCCACGCAGTCCGGATCGAGCTTCAGGGGTGATTGCTGCTCCCGGACTTGGAGCCCCTGGCCGCGAGACTCGGGCATGGCATCCGGCACGAACCCGCCGGCGAAGCCCGAGGGATAGGAGTTCTCATCGTAGATCCAGACGTTCATGTCGAGCTTCTCGGCCTCGTGCAGGGCGACCTTCCACAGCCGAAACCACTCCTCGGACAGGTACGGCGTCATCAGTCCGGGCCGGGGATGCACGAACACCTGCTTGACGTTTTGCCCGGCCAGATCGCGGAGCGTGCCCACGATCTGCTCGTCCGTCAGCTTGTCGTTCCAGACCCACAACGGCGCCGAGCTGTACGCGCGCGGCGGGTTGGCGAACTGGCTGCGCAAAGCCGTCGAGTTTACCGCCCCCACGGGCGATACGCAGGTGGCATAGCACAGGGACGCGACAGCCATCTGCAGGAGCGGGCGAAATGTCGTACGTCGTTGGGCTGAGGCGGACTGACCCATGTATGTTACCTCCGTTCGGCTTAGTTCGTAGTGTGCCCGTAAGAGCATATCGGATAACGACTCACGGCGTCACTACGAACCGATGCACCTGGCAGGGTGCGTATCACGCACCATCTGCATTACGCAGAGAATGATAAGGGGCCGTCGGTGAGATTACAAGGACACGACTGCTGCCGTTGCCGGGGCGAATGATGATTCGCCCCCACGGGACCTGTCAGCGGTTCTGGCGGCCGCGGTGTCGCGGGGAACGCTGGCGGCGGGATTTCTGCTGCGGGCCGCGGCCGGGGATGCGGGCGATGAGGGGATGGGCCGGGACCAGGTCGAGCTGTCCCGCGGCGGGGTGAATGCCGACGATCCGCACGCGCAGGGTCTGCGCCAGGCGCAGGATCGCCCCGGTATAACGGCCGATCAGGCACTGGCTCTGCTCATCGAACTGCCAGTGGTCGGGCCCGAGGGCCTCGCGGGGGATCAGGCCCTCCACGCCATATTCCGGCAGGTGGACGGAGGCTCCGAAGGCGGTCAGACTGACGACAACGCCCTCCAGCGTGTCGCGGGCATTCTGCCCGCATTCCTGAGTAGCAGGGGCATCGTGAGCTCCCGAGCGCGAACCGGAGCCGTTGGGCAAACTTGTCCCTGGTTCTGCCGACAACGTCGAGACGCCGGGAAGATGTACGTGCGGGAAGGGATCCCCAACGCGGTTCGTCGCGCCGGGGGTCTGTGCACTCGTGTCAGGCGAGGCGTCTTCCCGCCCGATCCGTTTTCGCAGCAGGTGCAGGATCAGGATGGTCTTGAGCTCCTGCTCGGCTTGCTCGGCGGTTTGCTCGGTCTCGGAGATGTGCCGGCCGATCTCCTCCAGATCGGGAAAAGCGTACTGCCGCCGAGCACGCTCCAGGTCGCGGTCAAGGTATGCCTGCAGGGCCCGATGGACCATGAGATCCGCGTAGCGCCGGATCGGGCTGGTGAAGTGGCAGTATTTCGAAGCCGCCAGGGCGTAGTGGCCCACGCTCACCGGCGCATACGTCGCTACCGCCAGGCTCCGCAGGACCAGGATATTCACGGGCAAGGCGATCTTCGTGCCCTGGACGCGATCGAGCAATCGCTGCAGATCATGGCGCTGGGGCTGGCGCGAGAGCGTCACGCCGAGCAGCCGCAGCGTCTGTGCGAGCTGGCGCAGCGCGCCGGCGTCCGGCTCGGGGTGAATCCGCCGCATAAAAGGGATGCAGTGGCGATCCAGCAGGGTCGCCACCGCCACGTTGGCTTCGACCATGAACATCTCGATGATCGTGTGCGGGTAGCTGGCATCTTCCGGCCGGACGCCGATCACCTGCCCCGCACGATCGAGCACCAGCTCGCTGACCGCCATCTTCAGTTGCAGCATGCCCGCGCGCCGCCGCCGCTGCTCGATAAGACGGGCCAGGGTCTCCATGTCATGCAGGAGGGCAACCACCTCCTCGGAGAAGCCGCCGGGGTCCTCGTGCAGGATACGGTCGGCCTGCTGGTAGGTCAGGCGGGCCCGGGACTGGATAATCGTATTGGCGAAGCGGGTCGACTGGACCCGACCATCCTTGTCATACGTCAGGTAGACGCTCTTGGTATACCGGGGCTCACCCGGCTGCAGGGAGCAGATGCCGTTGCTGAGCATCTCGGGCAGCATGGGCAGCGTCCGGCCGGGCAGGTAGACGCTGTTGCCCCGCCGGCGGGCGGCCCGGTCCAGGGCGGAGCCGTCCGGAACAAAATGGCTCACGTCTGCAATATGCACGCCGAGGACCCAGCGCTCCTGTTCATCCCGGGTCAGGCTGACCGCGTCATCAAAATCCTTCGCATCCGGCGGGTCGATCGTAATGATCAATTCGCCGGTGAGGTCCGTGCGGCCGCGGCCGGCGGCCGGGGGGACGGGAAAAGGGGACATTCTACTTTTTTCCCCTTGGGCGAGTGGAAAAGTAGAATGTCCCCTTTTCTCCACCTCCGCCTCGAAGGCCATCTTCGCATTGCTGGCCTCGACGAGGCTGCTGGAGTCGAAGGCGTCGCACAGACCATGACGCCGGATAATCGCGGCGGTCTCAGTGTCGAATCGGCCCGGGTGCCCGAGCAACTCGCCGATCGTGCCGCGGGCCGGCTGGGAGTGCGTCGGATAGGACCGGATCTGGACCGAGACCTTGTCGCCGGGACGGACCTTGCGGGCATCGACGTTTTCGATCTCCACCGGACGGGTGAAGTCGCCGCCGTCGGGCTGGACGAGCCAGCCGCTGCGCTCCTGCCGCAAGGTCCCGACGATGGTCGTGTGGGCGCGGTCCAGAACGCGAACGATCTCCCCGGTCAGGCGGCCCTCGTCTCCACGGGCGAGAGATTTTTCGCCCCTGCTACCGCGGCGCGTGATGCGTGCGACGACGCGGTCGCCGGTCATGGCACTGCCGGTCGCCTTGGCGGGGATGAAGACTTCCTCCTCGGCCTCGGCCTGTTCGGGCGTGATGAAGCCATACCCGCGGGCGTTGGCCTTGAAGATGCCGGTGATCTCGCCGGATAGCGACGGCAGACGGACCATGTGGTGCCGGTCCACGATCAGCCGGCCATCGGCGCACAGCGCCTCGATGGCCTCATAGAAGGCCGCCCGGAACCCGCCGTGCACGCCCAGTTCCCGCTCCAGGTGAACGAGCTTGCGCGGAGTGTCATCCTTCTGCAAGAGGTGCAGGATATGGCTCTGGAGGACGTCATGCATCTCGGTACCGTTGTGATGTTTGATGTTCGATTCTTGATGGTCGATTTGAAGGATGGCGTGCCGAAGCATGACATCCCAGATCAGAAATCAAACATCATAAATCAACCATCCTAACCCTGCCGCACGACGAAATAGGGCTGGTTGGCCAGAGTCGCTCCAAAACCCGGATACAGCCACGCCCGGCCCGCTTCATCGCGCAACTCGAAATAATACTGCAGAGGGTAGGACGTGTTCGTGTACTCGCTGGGAATCGCCGCGTTCCAGCGACTGGCGTCTCCCGTCGCGGCGTTCCGGACCGGCGGGTCCTTCTTCTGCGACACCAGGTCGGCCGTCTGGTAGGACTCGGCTTGATGCACGCGCCGGTAATGCAGGCGGACGGCAACCACCAGCCCCTGCGGATCGAACAACATCAGCTCGATCGGCATCGGCTGGCCCGCGCTGAAGAAGGGAGGCACGACGTGCACGAGGGGAACCGCGGGGCGCTGCACCCGGCCCAGGACGACGCGCAGCGCCTGGGCAACCTCGGCGGCCGAGACCGGGATCCTCTGGTCCGCCGGCCGGGGCGATTGGGCGCGTTTCTCCATGTCCGCGATGTCCTCGTCGATGGCCGGCAGGCGGTCCAGCCAGTGGCCGCGCAGTTGCTGGTCCAGCCCAAAGGTGATGTCGCGAACGTAGACATCCTGTGCCTGGGCCGCCAGCTCCGCCCACGCTTTCCGCGCCCTCCGATAAACGTCCAGAGCCTCTTCCAGCGCCTTCGGCTCGGCCGTCAGATCGTAGATGGCATAGAGCACCCCCGCGCGCAGCTTGGCGGCAAAGAACCGGCCCAGGCCGCTTTGGACCGCCACGTCCGCCACCAGACGCCGGAAGGCCGGCGATTTGCGGTCGGCAATCTCTTTCTCGGCGTCGTGCAGGTGTTCCAGCGCCGCGTCGGCCAGGTCGTCCAGCCGCTGCGCGACCTCGATGGGGGAGTACTTCGCCATCGGCTCACCCCGGAGCAAACCGTCGGCGCAGTCGTCCACCCGCAAGAACAGCTGCGGGTCCAGGGGACTGACCGTGCCAAACCGCTTGGGCGAGGGCGTATCGCCGTAGGGATGCGGCCGGGCGGCATCGACGATCGGCATGTTGGTGTAGATCTCGGGCCAGTAGTTGTTGTTCGCCGCCGAAGGCGTGTGGGCGGTGGTGAACAACGGCAGGACCCGGCTGGCATAGGCCAGCGCCCCTTCGCATTCCACCGCGGCTCCACGATACTCATCACGGAGGAACCTCCGCCAGGTGTCGGGCTCCGCATCTGGGTTGTAGAGCAGCCGGCCCCAGAGGCGATATTCGTACAGATACTTCTCATAGTCCCGCGCCGGGCGCAACGTGGCATCGGCGTAGGCGTCGCGCCCGCCGGGCAGACCGGAGCCCTTGCGTCCCTTGAACGAAAGCGGCTCGAAGAGCTCGACACCGTTGCTGCCGCAGAAGCTGGAGGCCCGTCCATAGGCGGCTGCCATGACGGGATCGCCCCAGAGCAGCAGCCGCTGCGTACCGGGCCACATGCGGTGCAGAATGTTGTAGCGGCGCTCCTCCGTCAGGAGGTCGCCGTAGCCGTAACGGAGAAAGCTCCGCGAGCCGGAGCTGCGGGAGAAGAACCCCCGGTCCTGGCGGTCGGGCCGGGGCAATTCCGTGGGACGAATCGCGGCCTGGTGGTACGGCAGGCCCATGTGCTCAGCCCAGTACTTCGGCGAGATGCTGACCGGCATGCCCGTCGCCAGGGCCAGGTCGATCATCCCCTGGTCCATGCCCTTGGCGTGCATGTCGATCTCCACCCGCCGGCCGCAGCGGCCGATGCCGGCGAAGACCGTCTTCCAGAACTCGTAGCTGCCCTCCGCGACGCCGCTCTCGCCGTGAATGCGGAACGTGACGCCGCCGATGGCGGGACAGGCTTTCAGCAACGTCTCCAAACCGGCGCCGCAATACGCCGCATGCGTCTCGGGAGAGAGGCCCTCGATCGTGTAGTTCACATTGGGACTGTCGGTCCACTGGTAGGCGTGCGTCCAAAGTCCAAGCTGGAAATGCAGACCCCGGCGGGTCGCCTCTTCGCTGATGAAACGCAGCATCTCCAGGTTGCCGTCCCGCTCGGCATCCGACAACCCGGAGGCACGCACGTCGTAACCCGGGACGGAAACCAGGAAAGGATAGGCGAAGTGAAAATACGTGTCCCGCAGGCGCGAGGTGAAGTCGTAACCGATTCCCAGCGCCAGGGCGAAGCGGTTGAACCGCTGGGCGACCAGCAGCGACAGGTACTGCTGCCAGAACGATTTGTCGTAGTACCAACTCTTGTCTTCCACGTCGCTGGCGAAAAGACGCATGATGCTGCGGACGCGGTTGGCCGGCTGCTCCGTGACGGGCAGGCGGATCTCCAGAGCCGCCAGCGGGTTGGCCGCATGGTCCACGCGGTCCGCCAGTTCCAGAATGGCGTAAACCAGTCCCCGGATATCGCGGCCGCAGGCCAGGAGCACCGGCCGGCCCGAGAGCTGACCCGGGACCAGGCCGAGCGCTTCGGGCGAATTGGGCACAGCCACGCTCGCGCCGGAGAGCACCTCCCGAGCCAGAGGCGACGCGGTCCCGGCAGCCACGATGCACAGGGTCCCCGCCAGCGCCTGGCCCACCCGCTGGCCGACACCGCTGGCGATGCTCTTGGCGGACAGGGATGCCTGCAACTGCTTGATGCTCCACTGGGCCGGCTCGCCGGCGGCCACCACGTCGGCCGGATCGCACACGATGAAGACGCTGGAAGCTCCGCCGGTCGCGGATACTTCCTGGCCGGCGGTATCCGCCTTACGTCCAGCCTCGCCACAACCTGTGATCGTGCCCGCCGCCGTGCAGCCGGCCGCCAGGGCGGCCTGCCGGAGAAACTCCCGGCGCGTCGGCTGATGCCTGTCTGCTGAATTCATACGATCCTCGCATCAAGACTCCAACACTATGACCTCGTGGTCGAGTATCGACCTGAGCTCAAATGATACCCAGCCTGCCTCCGGGACGGCACTCCTTTTTTCCTGGGAAACCAGCATCTGCAGCGTCTTCGGCTGGAGGTCCCGGGGCAGACGGATCTTCACCTGGAGCGGCCCGACCGGGATCAACTCGTGCACCGGGGCCCGCCAAGTGCCGGCGCTGGTGAGATTGACCACGTGCAGGATCAGCCGACCGGGCTGCCGGTAGAGCTCGCAAGCGAGCAGGCCGCGACCGGTCACCTCCAGCGGCAGATCCCCGCGCAAAGCCCAGCGAACCAGGTTGGCCAGGAGGTCGCCGTGGTCGGGCAGGTTGTCGATTGCGAAGCGGCGGTCGATGTCCGCCGGCAGATAGCACACGCGGCGGCCCTTCGACTCGTTCAGCACCAGGCCGGGAACGGTGGTCCGCGGCCGGCGCATCCAGGCCGTCTCCGGGGGGAACATCGGGAAGGGTGGGACAAAGGTCAGCAGCACCTGGGCCTGCTCGCTCACGGTCAGCGCCTCCAGCGTGCCGCCATAGGGCAGGATATCGGTCTCGTCGAAGCCGGCGAGCACGGGATGGCGCGCACCGCCGATCGGCGGCTCGTTGCCCACCTGGGGACCGTAGACCCGGCGGCGCAACTCCGGCGTCAGACGCAGATACGTATGCTCCGTACTACTGCTGGCCCGGCGGCCGGTGCCGCGCTGCGGTTTGCCGCCTGTGACACCGAAGAGATCGGCCAGGGCAAAGTCAGGTCGCGGATCGCCCCATTCATCATAAAGACTGGTTTCGCCGGTCGCGATCAGTGCCCCACCCCGCTCGACAAAACGACGCACGGCAGCGACCTGTTGGTCCGACATCGCGCCGAGGTTCGGCAGGACCAGCACGGCCAGCCCGGGCGCCTCCCGCTCGATATGGTCCACGTGCACCGGCAGGAAGGGAATGCGGGCGCGGATCAGGGCCTGCGTAAAACCGCGCCAGGGCAGGTCGACGAGCTCTTCGGGATTGTCCCGACCGTAGAAATCGGTGTTTTGTTGCGACCACACGACGCCGACGTTGGCGACGGGACGACGCTCGACGAGGTACTGTTCGTTCGCTCGGTGCCAGCGCAGGATCGGCTCGGCGGTGCGGTACATCCGCCGGTCCTCGTGGTAGGCGCTGACGTGATGCCACCAGGGCTGAATGCCGCCCGCGAAGCCGGCCAGCATCCACATCCGCGCCTCCGGCTCGGGCTTGCTGGCCAGCCGGAAGGTGGGCCGGCCCATCTGGTACATCGGCATGCTCTCGGGGATGAGCTTGTCCCAGCCGAGCAGGCCGTGAATGAGCTTGCCGGTTAGAGCATTGTGCTGGAATCCCTCGCTGTCGCCGCGGGACTGGTGGTCCAGCATGACGATCTCAGCGCGGGCACAAATCTCCTTGTAGTCCCGGAAGCTGCGGCTCTGGCTGCTGACATGGCCGCTGTTCATCCCGAGCCACAGACAATCCGGTCCGCCGGCCGCTTTGGTCGTGCGGTTGTTCAGGTCCCAGATCTCCAGTCGGCGGGCGTAGCTCCATTGAATCCATTCGCGATAGACCGGGTCGTTCCAGTCGTGCCGTTGGGGAAGCGGCTTGCCCGCCCGTTCGCGAAACCGGCGGGCACAATGCTCACAATAGCAGATCCGGCCCCGGTCCAGGCCGCTCCAACTATTGTCCGTGATGCCCTCCGGGCGCGACCGCTCGATGATCTCGCGGAGCACATCCGGCAGGTACTGCTCATAATAAGGACCACTGATGCACGCGACATAGAGTTCGCCCGCCCGGTAGGGCTTGCCGCCCGCGTCGACCGCGAACCAGTCGGGATGGGCCTGGTAAAAGGGTTCATGAGCCCGGTTGGAGTCCATCCGGGCCAACACCGCCAGGCCGTCTTCGTGGGCGGCCCGCGCCAATTCGCCATAGAGATCGCGGTCGCCCAGCGCCTGGGGCCGGTAGTGCAGCGGGAATCGGCTCGGGTAATACGCGAAGATGCCGCCGGCGTTGATGATGACGCCCTGGATCTGCGTGCGTTTCCAGTGCTGCAGCCACCAGGGGATGTCGTAGCGGGTGGGGTCAACCTCCGTGATGTTCGTCTGCGCCCAGCGGTACGTGCGCCGGTACCACGGAACACGAGCCGCAGAATCTCCCCGCTGCGGTTGCGCCCGGACCGACCGGCCCACCGGCAGAGCCGCCCCGGCCCATGCCAGACCCATCTGTTTCAGAAACTCGCGGCGTGTCGCACCAACGGAAGAGGTCTCAGCTTTCATCAGATCACACCCCTGGTTCGGTTGTCGGCCCCAGCCCAACGGACAGGGTCACCATAGCCGCACATCGATCGGCCGTCAAGGAGCAGGGATGGGCTTGGGGTCAACGCAAAATCCGCGGGTGCCCCGAATGGCATCGTCAAGGGGTCCCAAACGCGATGAATCCCGTTTGGGCTCCCCGTGCGCAGCTTGGCGCTGACGGCTTTCCCGTGCGTAGGACCATCGCCAAGGCCTGCGGCCTTGACGACGCCACCCACGTAGGAACCGCATGGGCTAAAGCCCATCCTACGGCTGCGTGCCGGCACCGGTGGGCCTGGTTCAAGAACCGGCCTTCCCGGGTCACAAGGGATGGGTGGCAGGTCAGGTTGCCAGGTTGCCAACTCCAGAAACTTGGCAACCTAGAAACCTGAGGGTACTACCCGAGCAGGCTGTTGCCCGGCTTTGAACCAAGCCGCGGTGGATGCGGGGCGGCATCGTAAGTCTTGCATGGCAAGAAGCTTACGCATGAACCGGGTAGTGGTAAAGTCTGATTCGGCATGGGATTCTCTCCGGAGACGATCCGTGCAACGATAGGGGCATGAAGAAGAAAGCCAACCAAGGGGAAGAGGAAGGATCAGGCGCAGATTGCCTTGTCGGTAGTAGAGCAGGCAATAAGCGGGGAGCTGGTGGAGAAGAAGCCTTCTGAGCGGAAGGGCAGCGCGAGCAAGCCGTTGAAGGTGCGTCCGCGATTGCTACGACTCACACAGGCTGGGCATTGGGACGCACCAACTCGGGGCAGGAGTTAGGGCATCGGCGTAGCCGAGCCTGCGTTTGATATTCTTCGGTCCGTCTTCATACGCGGCCAGGAGTAGGGCACTGAGGCAAACAGACTTGATCGTATCCCCTCTTGCTTGCGACTGCACAACCAAGCCGTACAGCCCAAACTTCTTGATGATGGCAATGACATCCTTGATCTGGAAACCAATAGGCCGTTCATCAATGGCCGACCGGTAGATGGTGAGCGTCTCGTCAATACGGTCTCGTATGATAGCCTCGTCGGCGGTTTGATAGACTATGCAGTCCCCTTGCGGATTGTACCAAGGTTCGGCACGGAATGTCTGCTCGCCATGAACAAAGTCACTCAGGAAGTGCTTTTCCATATCAAGCCTCCATATCTGCCTTGCCAGTCAACTGGGCTGAGTGGGTCGTCAGGATCAGCCTTCTCTGCGCCATATTCGAACAATTCCCTTCGCGGGTTTACGTAAACCGCAAACACGAAGTGCTTAGGAAACGGTGCTATCACGCTCTGCTTGACGTGCCATTCATCAGGTCTGCCGACGTAGCACCATCCCCCTTCGCTATACACGCGAACGCCCCAGAAAATTCTCTCTGGGTACGTTAGCACCCATCTTACAGCCCTCAGATTCTCATACTGCACGGGAAAGTACTTATACAGCCTCGTATAGTAATCCGCCAAGATGACAATGCCAGTCTTGGGCCCGCCCGGGTTCTCCGGGTCAACTGTTTCGCACACATAGTTGGATGGCGTGCGCATCTGTCTTGGGCATCCCGAAGCCTTCATTATACAAATAAGTTGCAGTATTATGCGCGCTGAGTGTGTTGCAAGCCATATTTTTCCCCGAGATTGTTTCTCCTGCCAGCCAGTTTACGCGAGCAGCAGGCCAGGATGGGGAAAAGGGGACATTCTACTCTTTCAGTCAGCCCTGATAGCGAAAACGATGGAAAAGTAGAATGTCCCCTTTTCCTTTTCGCTCGGGACTGGAGCCCGGCTTAGCCTTTGAGCGGATCGCTGACAAAAGAAACGTGGCGGTCTTCGGGCGGTGCGATCCGCCAATACCGTGGCGATCGTTGCGGTTCCTGGGGTTTGGAAGTGTCGTTTTCCGGAGGGCCGGGCTATAATCCCGGGGATGACCTGCAGAGCATGTCAGTGCGAGCGCGGCGAAACAGTCTATGATTCAGGTGGCTGCCTCGGGCTGGGCCAGGGCGGACCGGTTGGGTTGTGCGCCGGGACGGGACCCGGCGTCGTCGGTCCGGGATGCGGTTGAAGAATCGAACGGAGATTTCGATATGAACGACATGCAAGAGATGCGAATCATGATGCCGACCCCGGAGAAACTCCTGACTCCCGGGGTGATCGTCCTGCTTTCCTTGATGG
>JALORE010000219.1 GCA_025459125.1 Planctomycetota bacterium
TCTCGCCGAGGGCGATCAGATCGGCGGCCGTGGCGATCTGGTAGGGATCGTTCGGCTCGCCCGTCCCCCCGCTGTATTTCTGCCAAGACAGCAGTGGGTAGGTTAGTCCCTCTACGATCCTCCAGACATCGTTGGGACCATTGACTGTCTCGCCCACGAAGTCCCAGCCGGCATCGAGGAAGGTGGTGCCTGTTTGCATCTCAGCGGTGGTCCTGCCCGTGCCGCCGGAACTCGTGCTTTGGCCCGAAGTTTCCATGTCCCAGAAACTTTGCAGGACATCTCGGCTATTCTGGCCCACGAGCCCGCCGATATACTGTCCGTTGCCTGCGACCGTCCCGGTGCCGTAGCACTGGATTACTGAGCCCCCGTGATTCCTTCCCACCAGCCCGCCGAGATTCTGACCAGTCCCAGCAACACCGCCAGAACTGTAGCACTGATTCACACTACTGCGTGCGTTTGTCCCCACCAGCCCGCCGACGTCGTCCCCACCACTAACCGCCACCGTGCTGTAACACTGCGTCACAGTAGCATGGTATATGGCCAGCCGCCCCGTAGTCCAATCGTTTAGCCCCACCAACCCGCCGACATATCGTCCACCGCTCACGGCCCCGGTGCTGTAACACTGGGTCACAGCACCCTGGAGGTTGTCGCCCACAAGTCCGCCGACAAATAAGCCTGAACCAGCGATGTTGACATCGACCACGCCCATGTTCTTGACCGTGGCCGACCACGACATTTGGCCCACCAGGCCCACATAGTCCTCTCCCCTCATCGTCAGATGCGAAATCACGTGGCCCCTTCCATCGAAGACGCCGGTGAAAGGAGTCCCATTGAAGCCAGAGTACTCACTCGGGTCCGTATCCGATGCAATAACGGCCTTGTCGAAGACCTTGCGGCCGGGGAGGTTGGGGTCCAGGTCGACGTCGGCGGTCAGGACGAAGTGCTTGTCGTAGTCGTCGGGCGTCTCGCCGAGGGCGATCAGATCGGCGGCCGTGGCGATCTGGTACGGATCGTTCGGCTCCCCCCTCCCGCCGCTGTATTTGGCATGAACGGCGGAAACGACGAACAGACATGTGGTCAACGTTAGAAGCAGCGTTCTCACAATCTCCAGTCCTCCATTGGCGAGTCAAACCGAAATCAAGTCTGAAACCGCGGATGAACGCGGATAAACGCGGATAAATCAAAAGTTGTTGGCAATGCGTCGGACCTCCAGCTTGGGTTTGGCGAAATTGATCAACAGGCACAACCGAAGGTTCGTGGCCTTCAGGTAGTTCAGGCATTGAGCCAAGTGGACGTCGTCCAGGTCTTTGACGGCCTTGAGTTCCAGCAGAAGGACTCCTGCGACCAGAAGGTCGGCCGCATACTCACCCACAGCCACCCCGTCGTAATGAACCGTGATCCCGTGCTGTTGCTCGACCTTCAGGCCTGCCTTGCGCAGCTCATGCGCCAGCGCGTTTTCATAAACCTTTTCGAGGAATCCGCAACCCAGGGTGTTGCTGACATTGAGAGCGCATCCAATCACCTCTTCTGTCAGTTGGTTCATTTCACTTTGGCTCATATCGGCGTTCATCAGCGTCCATCTGCGGTTTCACAGCATTCTCTGGTTGAGTAGCCCACGAGATGCGGTCAGGAAAGGGATTGTCCGCACGATTGAGACACGATTCCGCGTCATCAAGCTCTGTCCTCCGTCCCCCAGATCCTGGATACCCGAGGACCGCCGGATGTTTCGGCGGCCTCACGGCGCCAACAGAAGTGATTCGCCGTGGCGTCGGCTCTCCGTTCCTTCCTATCCAGTGTACCAGATGGGAATTGCCCTATCAAGCACCGCCGTGCGGCCTGAGACAAGGCTCTCCCGAGTGCGGCGACGAACAGAATTCGGAGGCGATCGCCACTACTGCACAGATTTTATTTTACATACAACTTACGCTGTGGTTTTATTTCCATGTAATCAGATGGGGCATCGTGGATGGGAGAACGCCGTATCAAAGCGTGTCATCCGGAACGTCCCAGGACTGTCGCCCCCTGCGTTGCTCTATCCATACCGGCGAACTGGGGTTTTGCCCGCAGACAATCGTGCGAAACAAACCCAATTCGGTTGGGCGCAGAACTGGAGCTAAACCATTCTTGAATAAAGCGTTATGTCGCATGCAGCCGCTTCACGCGTTCGGAAAAACAAAGCCAATTGGGGCTCAGGCGGTTTGAGCGTACTTCCTTGAAGATCGTCAATACAAAACATTGACGATCTTGACGATCTTCGCGTTTTTCGCGTGATTTCGGCCCTTTTGAGGTTTGAAGATCGTCAACGGTGCAAGTTGACGATCTTCACCGGCGGCCGCCGGGACCGGGGGCATTTTGCGGTTGCGGCGGGCGGGGCAGGGCCTACAATGCTGCCGGAAGCGGCCGGGAATCGGGTCCGCCGGGATGGGCCATAGGGCCATAGAGAGAAGGAGCAGGCGAATGAGTGCGGTAGCGATCGGGCGTCGGGAGTTTCTGCGGTGGGCGGCCGGGTCAGCGGGCATCTGCTGTGCCCCGGGACTGGCGGGGACGGGACGGGGGAAAGACACGAGTGGGACCGTCCCGGTCCGGGCGATTACGCGCGGGCCCAAGTTCCACTGGTTCGGATATTATGACAAGTCCCAGGTCGATCCCACAGGGCGGTATGCGCTGGGGATGGAGGTCGATTTCGAGCATCGCAGTCCCCGGGGTGAGGACACGATCCGCGTCGGGATGGTCGATCTGCGGGACAACGACCGGTGGATCGAGCTGGGCACGAGCTGCGCCTGGAACTGGCAGCAGGGCTGCATGCTCCAGTGGCGGCCGGGGCACGGCCAGGAGGTGATCTGGAACGACCGGCAGGGGGACCGCTTCGTCTGCCATATCGTCGATGTCCGGGCCGGCCAGCGGCGGACGCTGCCGCACCCGGTGTATGCGCTGAGTCCCGATGGACGGTGGGCGGTGAGCACGGACTTTCGCCGGCTCAACGACACCCGTCCCGGCTACGGCTATGCCGGCATCGTGGACCCGAACCGTGATGTCCTGGCACCGGAGGACGCCGGCATTTGGAGGGTGGACCTGGAGACCGGGGAGCACTCGCTGCTGCTGTCGCTGGCGCAGGCAGCCAAGGTCCCTCAGCCCGGCGGGTTCTCCGCGGGGGCCAAGCACTGGTTCAACCACCTGCTCGTCGCGCCCGAGGGCCGGCGCTTCACCTTCCTGCACCGCTGGCGGGGCCAGGCCGAGGGCAAGAGCTGGAAGACTCGCATGTTCACCGCCGGCGCGGATGGGCGCGACCTGCACCTGCTGATCCCCAACGGCAAGGTCTCGCACTTCAACTGGCGCGATCCGTCCCATATCGTGGCCTACGCCGGCTACGGACCCGAGGCCAGCCAATGGCGGTTCCAGGTGTTCGAGGATCTCACGGGCAAGGCCGAGGTCATCGAAGGCATGCCGGCGGGCGACGGGCACTGCAGCTACCTGCCGGGCAACCAGTGGATTATCTGCGACTCCTACCCGGACAAGGAGCGCCGCCAGCACGTGTACCTGTTCCAAGCACCTGAGCGCCGGCTGGTGACGCTGGGTCGGTTCCTGTCGCCGGCGCCGTACACCGGCGAGTGGCGCTGCGACACGCATCCGCGGCTCAGCCCCGACGGTCGCAGTGTCCTCATCGACTCGCCCCACGATGGCCACGGCCGGCAGATGTATCTCATCGACATTGCGGACGTGGTCAGGACGTGAGACACGCGGATTGACGATTCGCCGCCTACGATTTACGATGGCTGTCCTATGCGAACCGCCGGAACAAAGATAGCGTGGGGTGTGCTCCTGAGTGCGGCTTGGCTGTCCCTGGCCGGCTGCGGCGGGCAAAATGTCTCGACCGCACCGACGCAGATCGTCTGTCCCCCGGGAGCCACGACCGCGAACGTGCTGCAGGCCGCCGAGAAGATCCTCACCCGCATGCAGTTTTCCATCGAGAAGCTGGACGTGGACCAGGGGATCGTCAAGACCCGGCCGCTGCGCGGGGGCCAGTTCTTCGAGTTCTGGCGGAGCGACAACGCGAGTCCTTTCGGCTGGTCCGAGGCGAACGTCCAATCCATCCGCCGGTCCGTGGAGTTGCGGGTCGTCCCCGCCCCTGCAGCCGCGGACGGCCCGCCCCGCCGGGAACCGGCCGTCTCCGGGCCGGTGTCTTCGGGCCTGTGCCTCGAATGCAGCGTGTCGGTCCAGCGGATGAATCTTCCGGGCACCACGCTCGCCGGCACTTCTCAGGTGTACGAGCTGCGCTCCCACAGTTCCCCGACCCTGCGACGGCGCCAAGCACTCGTGCTGCGGCGGCAGAGCATGGTGTGGATCGACCTGGGCCCGGACCCGGCGCTGGCCGAGGAAATCCTCCGCCGCATCGAGCACCGTCTGAGCAGGGCAATCGCAAAGGCCGGAGAATGACTCCATGTGGGTGTCGGTTGACTTGGCGTTGGCCCTGACCGTCTGAGACACCGGCATTGACGATGGGCCGTGGACGACCTATCATGGGTCGCCTCGTGCCGCGCGGCGCGCGGGCAAGATCGTAAACCATAAATCGAAAATCGTGGATTCATGCGGATTCTGGTCTGCGGCGGAGCCGGCTACATCGGCAGCAACATGACGGCCCTTCTGGCACGGGAGGGCCACGAGCCTGTCGTTTTCGACAACTTCAGCAAGGGCCACCGGACCGCCGTCGCCGGGGTCCCGGTCATCCGGGGCGATCTGGCCGACCGGACGGGTCTCCTCCAGGTGCTGCGCGAGTCCAGGATTGAGGCGGTAATGCACTTCGCCGCGTTTATCGAGGTGGGCGAATCCGTCCAGGAGCCGCTGCGGTACTACCGCAACAACCTCTCGAATACCGAGAACGTTCTGTCCGCCATGGAGGCGACCGGGGTGACGAAATTCGTCTTCAGCAGCACGGCGGCGGTCTACGGCACCCCCCGGCGGGTCCCGATCGCCGAGGATGCTCCGAAGGAGCCGATCAACCCCTACGGCGAGACGAAGTGGGCGGTGGAGCGGATGTGCCATTACCAGGCCGAGGCGGGCAAGCTGCGGTTTGCGGCCCTGCGGTACTTCAACGCCTGCGGCGCCGGCGACCAAGCCCGGCTGGGCGAGGACCACCGTCCCGAGTCCCACCTGATCCCGCTGACGATCCAGGCGGCCCTGGGCAAGCGGGCAGACATCAAGATCTACGGCACCAACTATCCTACGCCCGACGGCACGTGCATCCGGGACTACATCCACGTCGACGACCTGTGCCGGGCGCACCTGCTGGCCCTGAACAGACTGAAGGAACATGCCGAGTTGGTCTACAATCTGGGCAACGGGCAGGGCTACTCGGTCCGGCAGGTGATCGACGCGGTCCGGGGGGTCTCAGGGCGGGACTTCAAGGTCGTCGAGACCGAGCGCCGCCCGGGCGATCCGGCGGTCCTGACCTCCGATGCCACCAAGGCACGGACCGAACTCGGCTGGCGGACCGGGAAACCCGGGCTGGAAACCATGGTGGAGACCGCCTGGAAATGGCATACCGAGCACCCGAACGGGTATTGCGATTTATGATTTATGGTTTATGATTTATGATTTATAATTCGTAAATCATAAATCCGGAGGCCATTGTGGAGAAGCTCAGAAGCCGCGTCAAAGCGTTCCTCAGCAAGCAGGGCATGTATCATGGCGACATCAGCCTCCCGGAGACGTGCGCCGTCTTTCTGAACGAGATGGACAAGGGTCTGGCGGGCAAGAAGAGCTCCCTGGCCATGCTCCCGACGTACATCGAGACCGAGCAGGACCTGCCCCGGGACAAGCCCGTCATCGTGATGGACGCCGGCGGGACGAACTTCCGCGTGGCGACCGTCACCTTCACCCGGTCGGGCGAAGCCGACATCCGGAATTTCGAGGTCTACCCGATGCCGGGCATCACCGCCGAGGTGAGCAAGGAAGAGTTCTTCGGAACCATGGCCGGGTACGTCCGGGCGATCGCCTATCGCAGCCCCAACGTGGGCTTTTGCTTCTCATACCCCATCGAGATGTTCCCGAGCAAAGACGGGCGGGCGCTCTATTTCTCCAAGGAGATCAAGGCCCCCGAGGCCGCCGGCCAGATGATCGGGGAAAGCATGGGACAGGCCCTGAGCCGGCTGGGTTCCCCGGACCCGAAGCATTTCGTGCTGCTCAACGACACGGTCGCGACGCTGCTGGCCGGCCGGGCGACGACCGGCGGTCCGCGCTACGACAGCTACATCGGCTTTATCCTGGGGACCGGTACGAACACCAGTTACATCGAGCAGAACAAGAACATCAAGAAGGCCGAGGACCTGGCCGCCGGCGGGAGCCAGATCGTCAACGTCGAATCAGGCGGATTCGGCAAGGCACCCCGCGGCAGGATCGACAAGGTTTTCGATGCCGCCTCGGTCAGCCCGGGCGTGAACACCTTCGAGAAGATGATCTCGGGCGGCTATCTGGGTCCCCTCTGCCTGGTGACGGCGCTGGCGGCCGCGGATGCCGGGCTGTTCTCCAAGACGGCGGCCCGGCTGCTAGGGGATATCTCGGTGGCGACCACCAAGGACATCAGCACCTTCCTGTCCTGCCCGGAAGGTGGGGACAGCCCGCTGTCGCTCGCCCTGGCCGATGCTTCGAGCGAGGACGTTGTCATCCTGTACCACCTGATCGACGCGCTCGTCGAGCGGGCGGCCAAGCTGACCGCGATCAATCTCTCGTCCGTCGCGCTCCAGTCGCGCAAGGGCCTCAATCCCTCCCGGCCCATCTGCATCGTGGCCGAGGGCACGACCTTCTACCACCTCAAATCGCTCCGGCAGAAGGTCGAGTACTATCTGAAGCAGTTCCTGGTGGACAAGAAGCACGTCTACTACGAGATCGCGACGATCGACAACGCCACGTTGATCGGCGCCGCCATCGCCGGACTGACGAACTGAAGGTCCGGGTCAGAGCAGGCGCTGAGCCCATTACTCCGTCCAGTCTAAGATGATGGGTGGCAGCGGCGCGGCCGCAGGCTTGGTGCAGGCCTGGCCGATGGCGGAGGGGCCAACCAGCGGCAAGCTGACGCTTGCCGCTGCCACCCGGAACCCACCGTCTAAGTATGGACGGAGTACTATGCTTCTGTCACCCCGCAAAGGCGGGGTCCAGAGACGTCGAGGCTCTCGTGGATTTCCGCCGGCGCGGGAATGACAGAAGACGGGAGCCGTCCGTCGGATCAATCCGGCGTCAGCGGCGTCGGGAATCGCACAAAGTCAGATCATCCGCGGGAGACCGCCGGGTGTTTCCGGGCGGCGAGCTCGTAGGTGTCCTTGGCGATGGCGAGCTGCTCGTTTGTCGGGACTACGCAGACCTTCACAGAACTTGCCGGGGCCTCGATGCGGGCCTCCTCGCCGACGGCGCGGGCATTGGCCGCGGGGTCGAGCTGTACGCCGAGCTGGCTCATGCCGCGGGTGATCTGCTCCCGCAATTGCACGGCGTTTTCGCCGATGCCACCGGTAAAGGCGATCGCGTCCAGCGGCTCGAGGACCGCCGCATAGGCGCCGATGTACTTGCGGACACGGTAACAGAACACATCGATGGCCAGGGTCGCACGCTCGTGGCCCTGGGCGGCAAGCTGCAACAGGTTGCGGATATCGTTCGAGAGGCCCGAGATTCCGAGCAGGCCGCTCTCCTTGTTGCACAGCGTCTTGAGGGACTGCGGATCGTAGCCCTTATCGGCCAGATAGAAGAGGATCGCCGGGTCCAGGTCGCCCGAGCGGGTGCCCATCGGCACGCCTTCCAGCGGCGTGAAGCCCATCGACGTATCGATGGAGCGACCGCCCTTGACCGCGGTGATGGAACAGCCGTTGCCCAGATGGCAGGTGATGACGTTGACGTCATACTTGCCCCGGCCCATCAGCGCCGCGACCCGGCGGGCGACGTACCGGTGGGAAATCCCGTGGAAGCCATAGCGCCGGATGCCGTACCTCTCGTAGAGTTCGTAGGGCAGACCGTACAGGTACGCGACCTTGGGAATCGTCGTATGGAAGGCCGTATCGAAGCATGCCACCTGCGTCACGCTCGGCAGCCTGGAAGCCACCGCCCGGATGCCGGCGAGGTTGGGCGGGTTGTGGAGCGGGGCCAGGTCCGCGTATTTCTCCACCGAGGCGATGACGTGCTCGTCGATGATCACCGAGCCGGTGAACTCCTCGCCGCCGTGGACCACCCGATGCCCGACCGCGCTCACCTCGGCAATGTCCTCGAGAACACCCCGATCGCCGTCGACCAGCGTATCGAGCACCAAGTGGACCGCCTCATCCACATCCGCGGCGCTCACCCCGTTCGTAAACGTCTCCTGACCAAAGACGTGGGTCAGCCGTGCCTGGTCCTCCCCGATCCGCTCCACCGATCCCCGGGCCAGGACCTGGGCCTGGGGCATCTCGTACAGGTAGTACTTGACCGAAGAGCTCCCGGCATTGATCACCAGCACTCGTGCCATCCGCTGAGGTCCTCCCACACAGAATTACGGATAACGACTCCTCCGCGTGTCCCCGTCCTAGGGCAGTTGTCCCAGGGTGAGAATCACCGTGGACACGATATCGTCAACGGTCGCCCCGCGCGAAAGGTCCGTGATCGGCTTGGCGAAGCCCTGCAGAAACGGCCCGATCGCCCGCGCACCGCCCAGGTGCTGCGTGAGCTTGTAGGCGATATTGCCCGAATTCAGATCGGGGAAGATGATCACATTGGCTCTCCCCGCCACGAGGCTCTCGCCTTTGACCTTCTTGGCTGCCACCCTGGGCACCAGGGCGGAATCCGCCTGGAACTCCCCGTCGATCGCCAGATCCGGCGCACGCGACCGCGCGAGCACCAGCGCCTCCTTGACCTTGTGCACGCTGGGCCCCGAGGCGCTGCCCTGGGTCGAGAACGACAACATGGCAACGCGCGGCTCCTCGCCGAGAAGCCGGCGGGCACTGACCGCCGAGGCCAGTGCGATGTCCGCCAACTGCTCGGGCGTGGGCTCCACATTGACCGCGCAATCGGCGAAGATGAAGGGTTTGTCCTTCTCGCCGAGGAAGCTCGGGACGATCATGAGGAAGTAGCTGGAGGGAGTCCGGATGCCCGGGAGCAGTCCCACGGTCAGTACGCCGGCCTGGATGAGCGTCGCGGTGGCGCTGGCGACGCCGCCGACCGCGGTATCCGCGTCGCCACAGGCAACCATCATGCCCCCGTAGAACAGGGGCTTGCATACGACGTGCCGCGCAACGGGCGGTGTCATGCCCGGCCGACGGCAGCAATACTGCTCGGCATAGACACCGAGCCTTGCATCCGTCTGCGGGTCAATGGTTTGGATGCCGTGGAGAGCGATACCGGCCTTCGCCGTGGCAGTCTTGATCTGCTCCGGACTGCCAAGAACGATGGGTCTGGCAATCTGTTCGTCGCACAGTCTCCGGGCCGCCTGGACGACGCGTTCATCCCGGCCCTCCGGCAAGACCACTGAAAGGTTCTTCCCCCGCGCCTTCGCCCTGAACACTTCGATGATGTCCACGATCTTTGGCCCTCCTTGGCGGGAGAATCGCTCCTCCCGGCAACTCCACCACTGGCATCCGGTTTCCACGTTAGTCCTATGCTCAGGGAAATGCAAGAGAGAACCGCCCGGTACCCGGGCGAACACAAGATGCCCCCGCGTCCCGGGCGGCATCGTCGGGACTTCGCGATCGCCCTGGCCTGGTACCCCGCACATTGCGCCGCATCTGAGGCGGCCAGTGGACAACCGGAAGGCGGGCGGGTATGATCCGCAGTCGGTGTGAGCGGCAAATCCGGGCCTTGATTCTGGAAAGGAGACGAATATGGCTCAACATCACTCCTGGCGTTCTCATCTCGGAATGGTTGTGTGTCTGGTCGGTGCCATGGCGGTCTGTGTCCCGGTCGCAGAGGCCGGCCAACCGGCGGCCCAAGCCGGCGTGGCCGAGGTGGCCATCGATGCGGCGAAGGTCCGGGAGCCGATCAGCCCTTATATCTACGGCCAGTTCATCGAGCACCTGGGTCGCTGCATCTACGGCGGCATCTGGGCGGAGATGCTCGAAGACCGCAAGTTCTACTTCCCCGTCCCCGCGGACAAAGAGATCTGGCGGCTGACCCGCGAGCAGGCCCGCGTCCTGGCCGCGTCGCCGTGGAAGGTGATCGGGGCGGGTACACCCGTGCAGATGGTCAAAGAAGATGCCTTCGTGGGCGAACATACGCCGCAGATCGCGGCCCCGGGCGATGGGACGACCGTCGGCATCTACCAGGAAGAGCTCGGGCTGGTCAAGGGCAAGGCGTACGTGGGGTACGTCTATCTGACGGCCGAGGGGAAGGTCGCGCCGGTGACGGTCAGCCTGGCCTGGGGCCAGGGTGAGGCGGACAAGGCCGTGCAGACGATCAAGTCGGTCGGCGGCAAGTATGCCAAAGCGTCCTTCAAGTTCACGGCCGGTGGGGACAGTGACAACGGCAAGCTGACGATCGCGACCAGCGGCAAGGGCAAGCTCAAGATTGGTTGCGTCTCCCTGATGCCGGCCGACAACGTCGAGGGCTTCCGCAAGGATACGCTCGGAGTGCTCCGGCAGCTCGATGCGCCGGTGTACCGGTGGCCGGGCGGCAACTTCGTCAGCGGCTATGACTGGCGGGACGGCCTCGGCGACCGGGACCGGCGGCCCACGCGCACCAATCCCGCGTGGACCGGCATTGAGACCAACGATATGGGCATGCACGAGTTCGTCCGCCTCTGCGAGCTGATCCAGTCGGAGCCCATGATCGCGGTCAATACCGGCTTCGGCGACGCCTACTCCGCCGCGGCCCAGGTCGAGTACGCCAACGGCTCGACCGATACCCCCATGGGCAAGTGGCGGGCGAAGAACGGCACGGCCAAGCCCTTCGGCGTGAAATGGTGGTGCGTGGGCAACGAGATGTGGGGCAACTGGCAGCTCGGCTACATGCAACTGCGGCACTACGTCCTCAAGCACAACTGGGTCGAGGAGAAAATGCGCCAGGTGGACCCCTCCATCAAGACCGTCGGCAGCGGCGATGTGGGCAACGCGGGCGAGCGGAGCTGGACCCGGGGCATGCTCACGAGCTGTGCCGGGAATATGGACATGATCAGCGAGCATTTCTACTGCCGCAGCCGGGAGGATATCGCCGAGCACGTGCAGCAGATCCCCAGTCAAGTCAAGCGGATCGCGGACGCTCATCGCAAGTTCCGCGCGGAGCTGCCGTCTCTCAAAGGCAAGGACGTCCGCATCGCGTTGGACGAGTGGAACTACTGGTATGGACCCCACGTCTTCGGTGAGCTGGGCACGCGTTACTTCCTCAAGGACGCCCTGGGCATCGCCGCAGGTCTGCATGAGTACTTCCGCAACAGCGACATCATCTTCATGGCCAACTACGCCCAGACGGTCAACGTCATCGGCTGCATCAAGACAACCAAGACCGCCGCGGAATTCGACTCGACCGGCATACCGCTGATGCTGTACCGCAAGCACTTCGGCACAATCCCAATTGCGGTCGAGCACCAGGCGGCGCCGCTGGACATCTCCGCTGCTCTGACCGCGGACAAGAAGGCCCTGACCGTGGCGGTCGTCAATCCCACGAAGGATCCGGCCCAATTGAAGCTGAACCTCAGTGCCTTGAAGCTCAAGGGCCAGGCCCGGACCTGGGTCATCGCCGGGGATGACCCCTTGGTCTACAATCAGCCGGGCGAGCC
>JALORE010000220.1 GCA_025459125.1 Planctomycetota bacterium
TCGCCGTAGGGGAACTTGTGGAAATACGCCAGCAGCAGGACCTCCCGCAGCTTGGCCGGCATCCGGGCGATGACCCGCTTGACCGCCGCGGCGGTCTCTTCCTGGATCAGGTCGTCATACGGCCGGTGCTCATCATGGTCCAGCGTGTTGAGCACATCATCGAGCGAGTGGTCCTCGCTGTCGAAGAGGCTGCCCAGGTTGGTCGCGTCGATCCGCTGCGTGCGGCGCAGGGCATCTTTGGCCTTGTTGGCCGCGATCGTGAACAGCCAGGGCCGCAAGGGCTTGGATACGTCGAAGCTGTTGCGGCTGACGTACAGTTGGAGGAAGGTCTCCTGGAACACGTCATCCAGGAGATCCGAGCGATTGAGGAACCGGCGGAGGAACGTATAGACGCTATCTTGGTACTGGCGGACGATCTCCTGGAACGCCCCCTCGTCGCCGGCCGCATACCGCTTGAGTAGTTGCACATCGTTCATGATGATCCCTTTCCAACTAAGCGTAAACCAGTTGGTATCAGGGTATCCGCGGGGCGATTCCGGTAAAATCGGGCGAGGGATGGTTCTTCCATCCGGTCGGATGCTCATTTCCCTATCGGGGAATCATCCGGTCGGATGCTCATTTCCCTATCGGGGAATCTCCCGATGCGCTCGTTCCCGGGGACGTCCCCGGGCCGCGTTCCCGTCGTGGGCTCGCATCGCTCCAAACGTGCGTCTATCGCTTTGCGGGTACCCGCACGGCGATAGACGCCCCCTCGAACGAGCCACCACACTCGCTCTGAAGTTCGTAGTGGCGTCGTCAGACGCTATCTCTATGCTCTGACGAGCACACTACCAACAAGCCCCGGCAGAAATCCGCTACTTGAATCCCACCTGGGGGGCGTTGTAGTAGCCCATGCCGGAATCCGCGACGGCCATCCGGTACAGGTGGTTCTGCATCAGGCAGATCTTGCGGGTATCCGCGACAATGTTGGTGGAGTAGATCCGCAGTTCTCCCGGCAGGCTGGTGACGATCTCTTCGCGCCAGTCACCGATGAGATCCGCCACGATCAGAATATCTCCTTCGATCGCCTGCTTCTCCTGGCCGTTGAACTCGATGACCTGATCCTTGTGGCAGATCTCCTTCTGCTCATCCGCATCCCACCAGACGGCCCGGGGCGACAGTCCCCAGAGGTTCTTGTCCGAGAGCCGCCGGCCGGCGGCGGTGTACAGGAAGAACTTGTCTCCCCCCTTGGCTTCCCCGGCATAACACTCAATCCCCGGATGCTCGTCGGTCAGATCGCCGATCATCGCCTGGCCGTGGACGTGGGTCGTGCTGCCTTCGTACCCCCAGATGATCCTGCCGGTCCGCGCCTCCACCAGGCAGACGCCGTTCTTCGGAGAACGCGATTCAATGCCGTAAAAGATCTCATAGCCCGGCCGTTGCGGATCGATATCGGCAATGTAGCCCGCATCGTTGTGCCCTAGTCCGGTCCGCCACATGGGAACGCCGTTGTCGTCGAGGGCCGCGGTCCCGATCACCACTTCGTCCCTGCCGTCGTCGTCGATGTCGCCGGTCATGATGCAGTGCTGGCCCTGGCCCCGGTAGTTCTTGTACTCGCCGACGCTGGCCCAGGTCCAGATGGGATGGAGGTCCCGGTTCAAAGCCTCGGTCTTGATCACGGTATAGGTGCCACGCTGCATGATCAGCGCCGGATCGATCCCATTGAGGTAGGCGATCGCGAGAAAATTGCGCGACCAGTAATTATAGGATTCGAAGCCCTCCTTGGAGATCCAGTCCCGTTTTGCGCGCAAGGCGCCGGTCTGTCCATCGAGCTTCACGAGATACTCGGGCCCCTGGAGCACGTGGCCGTCCAGCTCGCGGGGATCGCCTTGGCCGGCCTTGGCGTAGATCTCGGCCTTGCCGTCCTGGTCCACGTCGAAGACCATGAACGGCGAATACCAGGTGCCTGCTTCAATGGCCCAGCCCATGTCGTAGCGCCAGAGAAATTGGCCCTGCGCGGAATAGGCGTCGAGCTTGTAGGAGTCGGGACTGCGTTTCCAGTAGCCGGGGCGATGGTACGGGTCCACGTTGAAATCCGGATGCTGCAGGACAAAGTCATAAGCCCCGTCCCCATCCAGGTCGCCAATGCCCACGCGTTTCAGACTCACCTCGTCCTTGAGCTTGAGGGAGTACCAGGGTCGATTCCCGGCCAGGGTGAAGACATAGGCCTGTCCCGGCGTTTCTCGTTCTGTGCTGCCGCTGACCGTCGTGACCTTGTACCGGTAACCGTGGCCGCCCGTCGCCGAGGCATCCAGGAAATTGGTGGACCCGGTGATCGGCTTGTCGTTGACTTTCTGGAAGTCGCCCAGGCCAACGTCCTGGCGGTATACGTTGAACGCGACATCTGCCGGATCGCTCCGCAACAGCCGCCATCCCACGTAGACTTCTTTCTCACTCACCGCCAGGGCCACAACCCCTCGGTCGATCTTCTCCTGCACTTGAGCGGTCACAGGCACAGGCCACAGAGCTGCCAGAGACAAAATGGTCCACGCGATTTCTCTCCTGCAACATGACGTCAGGCGTGCATTCTTGCGGTCCGGAGCAGCGATCATGTCCACCTCACTCTGAACTGTGGTTGGCAAGCTCTTGCGTGTCGAGCCATCGAGGAGGGATCATAGCCCCGATCCGATCCGGACGCAAGGGGAAGAGGCATCCGTCTGACGACATGCCGGGATCCTCTCGTATTCCCGGGACGTGAGGCCGGTCCCGCACTTCCGAGCTTTCTCCTGGCGGCACGGGTCCGGCCCGGATAGAATGGAAACGATTGGACAGGCACAAAACCGCCACTCTGAGGAGATTGCCATGAAACAGCTCTCGTTGCTCGCCCTGGTCATCGGCCTGTGCACGTCGTCTGTGCCGGGGGCGCAGACCGGGCTCCGCGACATTCCCATGGCCGAGGTCCAGGCGGCCTTCGAGCGGCCGCTGTCGCAACATCCGCGTCTGCTCGTGACCGACGCCCAACTGGCCGAGATCCAGGCGCGACTGAAGTCCAGTCCGGCGTTACAGGCCTTCTACCAAGCCGTTCTGGACAAGGCGGATACGATCCTCCGTCAAGAGCCGGTGGAGCGCATTCAGACCGGACGGCGTCTGCTCAGTGTCTCCCGCACCTGCCTGGATCGCGTGCTTCATCTCAGTACCGCCTACCGGCTCAGCCATCGGCCGGTGTATTTGGAGCGGGCGCAGAAAGAGATGCTGGCCGCAGCGGCCTTCTCGAACTGGAACCCCAGCCATTTCCTGGATGTGGCGGAAATGACCGCCGCGCTGGCGATCGGGTACGATTGGCTCTATCCCGATCTGCCGGAGACCAGCCGGGGCACGATCCGGCAGGCGCTGCTGGAAAAGGGCATCAAACCCGCTCTGAAGAGTGCGGGTTGGGTGCGCGGCCACAACAACTGGAATCAGGTATGCAACGCCGGCATAACCCTGGGCATTCTGGCCCTGGCAGAAGACGAGCCGCAACTGGCCCGCGAGTTGGTCCACCGTGCGGTCAACGGCGTGCAGGCGGTGATGGCGGAATACGAGCCCGACGGCGCCTATCCGGAGGGACCCGGCTACTGGGTGTACGGGACCAGCTTCAACGTCCTTCTGCTGGCGGCTCTGGAATCCGCCCTGGGGACGGATTTCGGGCTCTCCCAGGCGCCCGGTTTCGCCGGCAGCGCCGCGTACTACCTCCACGTCACCGGCCCGACCGGGTTGTACTTCAACTATCCCGACAGCGGCTCGCGCGGCGACTTCCTGGCGACCGTGTACTGGTTCTCCCAGAGGTACCGTCAACCATCACTGGCGTGGCAGCAGGATCAGCTTTGGCGGGAGGCATTGTCACGGAGCCCGTCCGCTCTCGTCCAGGATCGCCTGGCACCCCTGGCGCTGCTCTGGCGGCAAGGTGAGCCGGCCGCCCCCCAGGCTTTGTGCTGGCGCGGACGCGGCAGCAACCCGATAGCCATGTTCCGGACGTCCTGGACGGACCCCGAGGCCGTCTACCTGGCGATCAAGGGAGGCTCGCCCAGCGTCTCGCACGGGCACATGGACGTGGGGTCCTTCGTCATGGACGCGGACGGCCTGCGCTGGGCGATGGATCTCGGGCCGGAAAGCTATAACAAGATCGAGTCGCGCGGCATGGACCTCTGGGGCAGGGGCCAGGATGCTCAGCGTTGGAAGATCTTCCGCTACGGCAATCTTTCCCACAATACGCTGGTCGTCAACGGGCAGTACCAGCGTGTCCAGGGCTCCGCACCCCTCATCCGATACTCGGACCGGAAGGCCTTTCCCCACGCCGTTTTCGACATGTCCTCCGTCTACCAAGGCCAACTGGCAGAAGCCCTGCGGGGCGCTGCGCTGCTGCCCGGCGGACCAGTCCTGATCCAGGATGAGTTCCAGGCCACGGACCGACCGACCACCGTGCGCTGGGCCATGGTGACACCCGCCTCGGTTTCTGTGGAAGACAACAAGACCGCCCTGCTGCGGCAGGAGGGAAAGACCATGCGTCTGACCGTGCTGACGGAGGCACAGGTGCAGTTACGGATGTGGTCGACGGCGCCGCCGGCCGATTATGATGCTCCCAATCCGGGCACACGCATGATCGGCTTCGAGGTGACACTGTCCGCCGGGCAGGCAGCTCGCAGCGCCGTTCTGTTGCAGCCGCCGGCCGCGGAGGGCAAGACGACTGTTGCTCTGCAACCGCTCCTGCGGTGGTCAGCACCGCAATAGGCCGCGCCGGGGAATCCTCTCCATGCCAAACCGATCGCGCCTGATGGTCCGCATACTGACGATTCTGTCCGCGGTTTCCGAAAAGGGGCGACAACTTGGGCAAGTACTGTGAACATGACATGGGAAGGAATCGTGAGCGAGACCCGGACCAGCCGTGGCTTCAAAACGATCCAGAAGCTTCTTCAGGATGGGAGGTCCGGCAAATGACCGCAGACTTTCGTGAATTCGTGGATTTCTTGAATAGACTGGAGGCGGCGGGCATCTACCATACGCTGTGTAAGGAGAGCGAAGACACGGTGATGGAGGATAATCCCGCGAAACAAATCCAATTCTCCTCGTCGGCAGCCGGCAGTTCAACTCATCTCGCACCCAACTCATGTTGCGGAATGAAACCGTGCTTCCGCATCCAGTCCAGATACCGGGTGGCGCAACGGTCCAGGTTCTCCAGGCTGCCGCCGCCGCGGAGGGGCGAACACATTTCGAACGTCGCGACGCCGTCGAAGCCGCCCGCTTGAAGACCGGCGAAGAACGCGGAGTAGTCAATGAAGCCATCGCCGAACGGCACGGCGCGGATCCAGTCGGGCGCCGCCGGGAGGTAGTTGACCAGCTCCGGCTGATAGCGATAGCGGGGCAAACGTACATAATCCGCGTTGGTGGTGCAGACCGCGTGGGGCGCCAAGCGGCGGGCCGATTCGAACAGGTCTTCGCCGCGCAAGGCTGGCGACCAGGCGTCGTATCCCACCTTGCAGTTGGGGCGGGCAATGTCGCCGAGCAGCTCGAGCAGCACTTCGCTGTGCACCGCCAGGTCATGATGATTCTGGACGGCGATGGTGACGCCAAAGGCCGCCGCGCGATCGCAGCACTCCCGCAGGGCGGCGACCGTCCGATTCCAGACGGTGGCCAACGGCACGGCGGCGCTTTCGTAGGCGGTGAAGACACGAACGATCTTCGCTCCCAGTGCTTGCGCCAGCCGCGCCACGCGTTCGACGTACGCGATCTGCATCTCCAGGTGCGGCACTTCTCCCGGTCCGGAACCGGAGAAGTCGGTATAGGCGCCCAGGACGGCGCAACGAATCCCCGTTTCGGCCAGCGCCGCTCTCCAGCGGGCCAGCACGTCGTCCGACGCGTCGAGCGGTGAGAGATGCGGCCGCTTGGCCATCAGCATCACTGCCGGATAACCAAGCTGCTGCGCCTGGCGGAGGAAGTCGGGTACGGAAAGCGCCGCCTGGCCCCACAGCCCGGCGTAACTGACAGAGAACAGGCAGGGAATCATGTGCGGTCCTCCCTCAAGCGACGGTGGGCATGATGAACGGCGCACGGTACGCGCGGGTGGCGAGGGCATTGGCCTGGTCCGCCAACGGGCCGACGAACCGCTCGCGGGCGGGATCCAGCGTCACCCAGGCGCCGAGAACGCCCGGCGCGACGGGACGCGTGACCCCGTGGATCGCCAGGTGCTGCTCGTAACGCTCGAACACATCCGCGAAAGCGGTGGCGGCCGCCGTCGTGGGCGCGGCCTTCTGGATCGCGGCGCGGATCGCCTCGGGGTCCGCGGTGGCGCCCAGCCGGTGGGAGACGTTCGCCACGTGCGCGCAAGCTGTCGAGAGATGCCCCTCCAGGACCGGGGCATGGAGTTGACCGGCGTTTCGGCTGCGCATCGCGGCGACGAAGTTCGTCACATGCGTGACGACCATGTCACCGGCTTTGGGGCCGGCGAACTTCCGGATCTCCTGGTCCTGATGGTCGAACGCCGACCCGCCGGTCAGATCGGTCTTCAGGTACCCGCCCTCGCATTGGATGATGACTCCCGTGCGCAGGCCGCGGAACGAGCCGGTTGGCTTCTTGTCTTCGGGCAAGCCGCGCAGCTCGCAGAGGATCGGCGCGGGGTCGCAGTCCAGGAGAGCAATGTGTGTGTTGGGAGTCTCGCCGTCATCGTCGAACAGGAAGCGACCGCCGATGCTCAACGCATGACGCGGCGGCGCCTGGCAACCCAACGCCCAGCGGCAGAGGTCCAGGTAGTGCGGCCCGTTGTTGCCGATCTCGCCGTTGCCCCAGGTCCAGAACCAGTGCCATGCGTAGTGCAGATCCTGGCGGCGGATCGGTTCCAGCGGCGCCGGGCCGCTCCACAAGTCGTAGTTCACCGTGGACGGGACCGGCGCCGGCGCGGCCACCTTGCCGAGACTCTCGCGTGGCCGGTAGATGACGGCGTGGGCGTAACGGGGCTTGCCCATCTGCCCGCTGCGGACGAACTCGAACGCCTCGCGCAGCGCGGCGCTGGACCGGCTCTGCGTGCCCACCTGCACGATCCGGCCGTACTTCTGCGCTGCGGCGACAATTTGCCGCCCTTCCCAGAGATTGTGCGCCAGCGGCTTCTCGACGTACACGTCTTTGCCCGCCTGGCACGCCCAGACGGCGGCCAGCGCATGCCAGTGGTTGGGCGTGGCCACAACCACCGCGTCCACGTTCCTGTCGTCGAGCACCCGGCGCAGATCGGTGTAGGTGGTGACCGCGACGCCCGCCTTCCTCATGATCTGGGCGCCGTGGTCCAGAATCGCCTGGTCCACGTCGCACAGGGCGACGATCCGGGCCCCGGGGACTTTCCGAAACGCGTCGATGAGCTGGCGGCCCCGGCCGCCCACACTGCCGGGCACGTCGATCCCGCCCAACCCCACGATGGCGAGGCGCACGTCACTGTTCGCCCCGGCCGACCGGGCCCAGCACGGCCATCCGCACGCCAAGGCCCCGGCGGCACAACCTTTCACGAAATCTCTGCGCGTTGTCTTATGCATTGCCGTTTCTCCTGTCCTGCCGTCGTGTCAACCCGAGACACCTGGGAACAAATTTCCAGCAGTATATCACAGGACGCAGAGAAGATCATCGCGCAGGAATCCGCGGGCACTCACCCTACTCGGCCGGGGACGAAGAGCCCGCGGGCCCGGGGCTGCGGGGCACGAACGCCAGCGAGGTCTGGATCGGGTGGCCGCACGTGCAGCCGGCGCTGGCCTCCGGGACCAGGATCAGGCCCCCCGCCGGAAGGATGTTGATCCAGCAGCCGGACCGGGCTTCCGTGGTCAGCACCGTGTGCTGGCCGGTCTGCAGGTCGAACATCCACGGGTTGTCATAGCGGCTGAACGCACAGTTCGCCGAGGTGGAGAGGGTGCCGCAGTAACGGCTCTTTTGCCATTTCCAGCCTTCGATCGGCGTACCGGTATCCAGCTTGCAGGCGAAGCCGTTGCCGTAGATCACGTCGCCGACAATGGCCGGGTGCTGCACCTGCTCGCCGTGCGGGCCCTCGAGAATGTTATCGGGGATCGGCGTCTGCGTGGTGCCCCACAGCCGCGCGCCGCTGTCGGCCGCGAAGACTGCCAACTCGTAGCGGACGCGCCGGCCACCCGAAGTCGTGACATTCTTCGTGCCGCTCGCGACGAGCCGGTCCCGGGCATAGCTGAGGAACAGCACGTGCTCGATCGTCTCCAAGCCGGCGGGCCGGCGCCACAGCACACCTCCGGTCCGCAGATCCAGCGCCACCAGGTCCGCGCCCTCGCCGAGCAAGGTCGGCAGTTTGATCCGCCCATCGGCCACCCGGCGCGTGTCGGGATTGGTGCTCTCGATGAAATGGGCCCGGCCGCCGCCCAGAGCGATCGTGGGATTGATGATCACGCCACGGCCCGGGACGTACTCCCAGAGCCGCCGACCCGAGTCGCGCTCGTGCGCAAACAGCGAATCGCTGCAAACGACCGGCATGAAATCACGCCAGATCAGCACTTCCGTGTCGATGGTCTGCTGGCGGAAGGCCGCCTCGGGGCGCGTGGCGCTACCCAGAAGCAGATCGTTCGTCACGGCCATGTAGCCCCACTCGCGGGCGGTCCCGTCGGGCGCGACCGGGATATGGAAACTCTGGCGCAACTGGCCGGAGCCCCCATCCAGGGCCAGGCAGTCGCTGCCGGAGGCGAGGTACAAGTGCTCGTCCGCGGCGGCCATGCTCCCGCAATTTTTGAAGGCCCCCAGCCGCAGGGAGGCGGGCACATCCCGTTCCCAGAGGACCGTGCCGTTGTAGGCGTCGACAGCCGCGATGTAATTGTCTCCGGGCACGAACAGACGGCCGTCATGGTACAGCGGAGCCATGCTCTTGTCGTGCCGGTCGGGCATGACACGGGGGCCGGGCCGACCGAACCATTGGAGATCCACCGGACCGGCAGCCAGTGTGTCACCGCTGCAGGCGGTGTTGCCCGGGTCGGCGTAGAAGTGTGACCAGTCGCCGGCCCCCGGCAGCGGGCCGCGCGTGACCGAAGCCACCAGGCTCGCGCTGGAGCGCTGGAAATCCCAGCCGGCCAGCGCGGAAGTGCCCCACTTCGCGACGCGCTCCTGGGGGACGGACGCAGGCAGGATCAGCACAAGACCACCGCCACAAGGTCGCAGGATGCGGTAGATCTCGGCGGGCGACACCGGCAGATGGCCTTCCAGAAGCGCCTCCTCGCCAACAATCAGATTGGCCCAGTAGCTCGGGAAGGGCAGCCTGGCAGCGGGACCCTGGTGGATGGTGACCCGGACGCCATACAACCCCGCCTCCGCCAGCCGGCGCCGGGCCTCGGCCACGAGTTGGGCGTCCCGCTCGAAACCCACGACCTGGAACTGCGATCGGCAGGCAATCTCATACGCCAATCGCCCATTGCCGGCGCCCAGCACCAGGCAATAGCCCTTGGTGGTACCTACGCGCTGGAGCGCGGCCTGGACCGCCCGTTCGTAGGAAGGCGACTGCGAATCGCCCGGGTACGGCGCGCCCGGGGTGGCCGCTTCGAGAAACTCGAACGTGTGCGGCCCGGAGGCCGGTGGCTTGCCCGTCTGGAAACAGTGAATCATGCCCTGGTCGGTGCTTACGTAGAGTCGTCCATCGCTGACGGCCAGCCCCCGGGCCTGGCCCTGGACCGTGCCGCGCCAGAGCATCCTGCCGTCGCGGGGATCGAAGGCCGTGACCCGGTCCAACTCACCGACGAAAACCGTGCCCCCGACCAGGATCAACTCCTCGCCATCCACGCACGGGGTGTCCCACTTCACGTAATCCTTGCGCGTGCCACCCAGGGCCACGATCCGCTCCTCTTCAGCTGGCGTCTTCTTGGCCTTGCCCCGCAGGCGGCTCAGCTCCAGCCAGTGGGCCCGATCTACCGCGCAAAGCCGGTCCCGCGTGAGAACATAGCTCATCGGGCCGTCGGCAACGACCCGGCGCCCGTCGGCGAACACAACCTTCTCTTTACTCTGGGGCGCGGCAGCCTGGAGACCCCCGGCTTCGCCGGCACTGTACAGTGCCAGGTCATCCACCAGAATCGTGAAACAGCCCCCCGCCGCACTGTTGGCTCCGGCCCCGGGCAAAGCGCCAATGTCCCTGCCGGTCTGCCGATCGAAGACGTGCGGAGCGGTGCGCCCGGTAGGTACGTACAGGTGCGTGGGGGACGCCAGCATGTACCCCTGAGAAACGACGTTGATCTTCTGCTTCCAAAGCTCGCGGCCGGCGTCGGCGTCGACAGCGCAAAGATAACTGCCTTGCGAGGGGAAAAGGCCCGCACAGAGACAAACGACGCCGTCCGCGACGACGAGTCCGCACCGGACCGGCCAGAGCGACATCATTCGGCCGTTGCCCGGCAGGCGGCGATCCTCCGGCCCCCCACGATACTTCCACAACAGATGACCGTCCCCGGCGTCCAGGCAATAGAGACAGCCGTCATCGGAACCGGCGTAGACGCGTCCCCCGGCAACCACCGGCGCCAACCGCACGGGGCCATCCGTGGTGAACGACCAGCGGACCCGTCCCTCGGCGGCATCGAGGCAGTACACCGTATCGTCGGCCGACGATCCGTAGTAGACCGCCCCGTCCGCCACCGCCACGTGGTAGGCACAGTCGAACGCGGTCGTGGGCGCGAGTTGGGATACGCGGCGAAAGACGTCCTGGCGGGCAGGCAGCTCCGGCCAGGCGGGACGGGGGGCGTGGGCCGCACGATGTCTCCAGACCTGCGTCAAGGGCAGCTTCAGCTCCTCGCTCGAGACGCCGCCGCGCTGATCGTCATGCCGGTAGGATGGCCAAGCCGCCCACACCGTCCCACTCATGCCCAGCCACAAGACCAGCCCGACCAGACAATGCATAAGACTCCCCCAAATCCCAACACGGCTCATGGGCGTTCTCCCTTGAGAAGAAGACATCGAAAGACAGTATCGACCGGTGTGCTCATGAAACGACTTTGGCTCCAGCCCCCTCAGCAGGATTCCTCAAGGCACGGTTTCTCTGGCAGGGGGTTTGATGAGCAACTGCTCCATGACCCGCTCCAATTCCTCGACCGGCAGCTTCTGCGTGTTGTAGAAGTGCTGCTGGCCGCCGGCGGCGTTCCAGCGCGTAAAGCCATCCTCCCGAACCTCGCACGCCCCGGGGCCGATCTCGCCAAAGTACTGTGCCCCACATACCGCGTACAGCACCGTCGTCGGGTCGGCACAATGGCGTTTGTTCTCCTTCTTGCCGGCAAAATAGGCATCAAAGGCGATACGCGCGGGATTGCCGGCGGTCGTTTCGCCCAGGCGGCTGCCGATGAAATGCCGGTGTCCCAGATTACCCTCCCCGAACTTGATCGTCGTGGGCCATTGGGCGATCAGTTCCCGGGCCGCCTGGGGCGACGAGACGAAATTGTAGGCCCGCTGATACTCGTTCCGTTCGTTGAAATATGGCGCCATGACGAACAGCGTCGCCACCTTGCGCCGCACGAGGTCACGGCCGGCCAGCGTGCTGTGCCGGTCCGGCCCCGAGGCGAGCAGATTCAGCAGGTTGTCCATCTGGCCCACGGCAATCATCGTGACCGCGCCGTCCGGCTGGCCGGAAAGAGCCCGCCGGTAGATATCCACGACGTCGGGCACCTCGTGCGAGAGGCCCAGATCGTGCGGACACCGCTCGGCCACCTTCTGGGCATAGAGCGAGCCTCTCTTGATCAGCGTTGTCCCCTGGTACACACCGATGGGAATGTCGCCACGGCCGTGGTACGTGTTGATGGCGTCGAGACACGCGGGACTGTACGGGCAGCGCGAGACCACTCCCATCGCCAGGATCTGGGCCTTGCCGGCATCGGCCAGGGCGTGCAGGATGGCCGCCGCGGCCACGTCGTCATTGTCACCGTCCATGTCGGTGTCAAAGATGACCTTCAACGGTGTAACCGCCTTCGAGGAGCCGGGCGCCGCGGGCTTATCCTCCACCCTCGGTGAGGACGTGCCCGCGGCCTTGCCGGGCGGATGATCCAGGATGTAACCGATGTCCATGACATACATCTGGCGTCCCAGACCTTCGTGGGTGGCATCGATGGAAACTCCCCGCCCGCTCCGGCTGAGCCGCGGGTGCGAATCGACGCGATAGACGTTGGTCGGGGCGGTGGACTTGAGCCGGGCCAGGGGCACGAACTGCCGCGTCGGAAGGTGATAGAGGAACAGATGCTGATAGC
>JALORE010000221.1 GCA_025459125.1 Planctomycetota bacterium
CGCACGCCTTTCATAACGTCCTCGCGTCAGGCAGGATTCTTCGCATCCGTCGCTCAGTGCGCCCCATCTCCCCACTTTCATCCTATCAAGACGGCCCCCGCGCCGCAATACCTTGCTTCTCTTCCTCATCACCAACTACCACCGATGCAGACTGCCGGCAGTTACACCCCGGCAGCTTGCCAGGGTGCGTATCAGGCAGCGTCTTTAGCTACTTGTGGAAGTACTTGGCCTTGGACGCGGGGACCGGCTGGTTCGCGTAGAGCAGCGGGCCCACTTCGCGCGGGATGTCCGTCTCGATGACGTCGACGCCCATTTGCAGCAAGGCGCGGTAGTCCGGTTCCAGCGACGCCATGCGCACGGCTTGTCCTTTGAGAAAGCGGAGGTCGATGTTGCGGGACGTGCCGGCCAGGCAGCGGGCGCCCTTCGCGTGAATCCGCGCGCAGAGCCCGGCCTCCTGTGGCGGGGTGTGGCCGACGAAGGCGATGACGTTGCGCCAGGGGACGCCGGTCTGATCGAAGGCCGCCAGCCGCTGCCCATCGCCCACCATGACCTCCATCATGATGTTCTGGTTCAGGGCGTGGCACTGCTTGATGTCCTCGAAGCTGTACGCCATGACCATGACGTAGGCCTCGGCGTGATGCTCCTCGATCTTGCGCACCACGTCGGGGATGGGCATCTCCTTCTTGTCCAGCACGAGGATGGCCTTGCCCTGGGCCCAAGTCAGCGCCTCATCGAGGGTCGTGATCCGGTGCTCGGTGAGCTGGCCGCTGCGGTCCTTCAGCCGCAACTCTTTCAACTCCGCCAGAGTGTAATCGGCGACGCGCCCGGTCCCGCTGGTGGTCCGGTCCAGCGTCGGATCATGATTCAGGACGAGTTGGCCGTCTTTCGTGTAGCGCGGATCGATCTCCAGCATGGCCCAGCAATGGCGCAGCGTCTGTGCAAACGTCGCAAGGCAGTTCTCGGGGAACCCCGGCCCCGCCCCGCCGCGATGGGCGCTCACCAGGGGCAGCGCCTCGGGCCCGGGGGTGAACAGGTCCTGCAATCCCTGGGGCGTCCCGGCGTTGATCGTATGCAGTCCGGACGAGCTCTGCGGCGCCGTCGCCGCCGACAGCGGTGACAACCACGCCATGGCCCCCAGGACGGCAACCAGGACGGTACGGAAGTGTTTCTCTGTCATGCCGAATTCCTCATGTAGAACCAAGCCTGAGCGTTGCATAGGATGTCTGATCGTGACCCACGCTCAATCTACCGCCTGCCCTGCACCCGCGCCAACCGGAAACCCGTGGTGCTGACCCGGGGTCGCGCACGGTCAACCACCGCGTCCGGCGGAGGCCGGTCTGCCGGCCGTGGGCGGCTGCAGGCACATGCCCTGGCGTTCGAGACGATCGCGATATTGCGGCATGGCGGGCTCGCTGCCGCGAGCTGATGCCACCGGTGTCCGTTGGGCAAGCTCCTGGTCGGCCCACAGCCACAGTCCGAGCCGGGGATTCGGATGGCCGGCCGTACCGCGGAACCTCACCTGATGCGATCCCGCGGCGACGCGGCAGATGTACCAGCACCACTCGCTCTCCACGGCACGGAGATCACCCGTCCAGTTGAAGTACCCGATATGCTCCTGGGAGCTCCTTTCCTCCAGATTGGCCGGCTCATCATCCACCCACGCGGCACAGCGGCTCGGGCGGTACTCTCGCCCGGGAAACTCGATCAGCAACAGGACCTGGCCCGCGCTCGCCTGCTGCGGCACCGACACGGAGCACTCCGCCTCGAAGCTCACGGTTGGGACGGGCTTCCAGCGAACCCCCTGCCATTGGGCCTCTTTAAGTTCCCCGAGCGTTTGTGGATTCAGCTCCGCCGGATACCGGAAGGGAAACAGGGCCGTGGTCCGCGGCTTGGCGGCCAGCCACTCGCTTTCCGGGACCGGCCGCAGCGCGCACGACACCAATTCACCCCCCAAGTCCTCGCGCGGGCGCGGCACGACGGCGATGACCTGCTCCGTCTGGCCGGGTTCCAGCAGTCGCACCTTTTCGACCCCGGGGTCGGGGACCAGCGACAGAGTCCCATCCGGTTCACGGTACCAGCGGGCATCGAGGACGACTGTCTCCTGCAGTTGCGCGCGTGCCACCACTTCGACAAACCGCAGTTCCCAGGGCGCCAGCGTGAGCTTGACGCGCGACTGTCCCGTCAGACTCGCAGCGATACCCCGGCGGTACGGATACTGCGTATAGCATACCGCCTCCGCCAGTTCCTTCGGCGCGCCGGTCCGACCCAGGTCCACGACGTACTCCCGGCTCTGGTTCGAGGGGTTGCGGACCGCCAAGACGCCCCGCGTGCCGAGCCAGTGCGCGTAGAGGTACGGCTCGCCCTGTTCCACGCGGGAGGGGAGCACGACGGTGTGGCGGAGCAGGTCGGTGTTGCGCCGAGCCCAGCGGTGCAGACCGGCATAGATGCGCCAGTCCTCGTCGTTCATCAACTTCGGATTCACGTACGTGGACAGGAAGAACCGCCCACGCCCAAACGCCATCGCGGCGTGGTTGGGAAAGCCCGCGTGTTCGTCCACGTGGACGATGTCGAAGTGTTGCACGGCGTTCTGGGGCAGCCATACCTGCTCCAGGGACTTGAAGACCATGAACTCGCGGGCATTGGTGTGGGACTCCCGATAGTCGGGCGCCGGTCCGATGCCGACCACGCAGTCCTCGGCATTGGCCCACACGGTGTCGGAGTATTTCAGAATCCAGGGACTGATGTAGTTGACCATGGAGTTCAGGTACGTCGGCTCGGTCACCAGATCCGGGTTCGCTTCCTTGGACGCCTGCAGCAGCTCGAGTGAATGGGTGGCCAGCGGCTCCACCGAGTCATCGCCGGGCAGAAGATCGTGGTGTGGGCGGTGCTCGACGGCCCAGAAGCCGTCATACTTGATGTGAGCGAGTCCGTTCTCACGGATCAGCTTTTGCAGTTGCGCCTTGGTAGCCTCCCGGTACTTCGGGTCCGCCAGGGACACGCCCGGCTTGTTGCTGACCGGTCGCTGGCGGGACGGATCGTCCAACTCGGGGCGCAACACCACGTAGCCGTTCTGCTGGGCCCAATTGTAGTCGCAGACCGGGGGATACTGCTCGCTCGGCGACATCCAGATTCCCAGCTTGCCGCCGGCGGACTCGACGATGCTGCGGATGTCGTCGAAGCCTTGCGGAAGAATCGAGCGATCGATTTCCCAGATGCTCCGCGGATTGCTCCAGCCCATGTCGGTGGTGATGATGTCGAAGAAGGCCCCGTGCCGGTCGTACAGGTCGGCCTTGAGCTGGCGAATCAGGGCCAGGTTGTCCCGCTGCTGCACGACCTTGGGCAGGGTCCACCAGGAGTTATAGCAGGCCACCAGGCGCGCCGGGGCCAGGCGGATGTCCTCGATGTAACGCAGGAAGGCGTCGCGCACGCCTCCCGTCGGGGCGACGCCCACCACGGTGGAATGGAGCTCGACCCAGGCGGGACTCAGCGGCACGCCCCCCGGGCGGCTGCGCAGGGTGAAACCGTCCGGACCGTAGACGTTGAACGCGGCCACGAACTCGACGCCGGCCCAGAGATTGTCGCAGAAGACCGGATGACTGCCGTACGGGAAACGGTCGGCATGCATCGAGTCCCAGCCGCGTCGCACGCCGCGCCAGTTCTCCAGGTCCGCGCGGAGCAGCCGCCGCCCGGACGGGCGTTCGTGCCGGACGGAAATCTGTTTCCGCAGGTAGTGGGCCCGGGGCGCCAGATGGTAGCGGACGCGGACTTCCAGGCCCGAGGGGGCCTGGAACCGCAGCTCGAGCGAGCGATCGTCCGCCACCGGCGGCCCCAGCACCGCATCCGCCGAAGAGACCGTGCTGCCGTCGTCGAACTCGAGCAGGAATGCTTCGGTCGGCAGGGCCACGGATTGCCTGACGAGCCTGTTCTCGAAAGTCTGCGTCCGGATTGTGCCGTCGCCGAGCACGAGGCTGAAACGCAGCGCCTCATTTGCCAGCGTGTATCCCTGTTGGCCGGCGGCCCGGGCGCCGGCGACGGCCAGGATCAGAGCCGCACCGGCAAGGAATTGGCGTCTTGTCAACGCGGTTGTCTGCATGGGTCACCTCCATCTTGCTTGCCGAACCCGGGGTATGCACCGGCACATTTCACAGTCCGGCGTTTTCGCTGCCCCTTTCCGTCGGGACGGCGTCGTACGATTTCGTGCCTGGAGTCTACCAGGGCTGGCTGTCGGCGGCAAGGCGGGGCGGTCCGCAGGTTCTTGCCGTGACCGCCGGGGCACCGGGAAAATCAAAGGCAGCTCCGGAGCCATTTTGTCTCTTGTCATGGCGGCACGCGGCGTCTATCATGTACAGCGTGCTTTGACTGGAGGAACGCTATGGGCGACAACCAGCACGCGCCGCAGGATCGTCCGAGGGACAATTGGTCGTTCTCCACCGCGAGCGTCGGCCCGGGAGGGCAGCCGGGAGAGTCAGGGCCGATCGGGCGGTACCGGGTGCTGAGCACCCTGGGGGAAGGCGGGTTCGGGATCGTCTACCTGGCCGAACAGAGGGAGCCGGTCCGCCGGCAGGTGGCGCTGAAGGTCATCAAGCCGGGCATGGATTCCAAGCAGGTGATCGCCCGCTTCGAGGCCGAGCGGCAAGCGCTGGCCCTGCTCGACCATCCAAATATCGCGCACGTCTTCGACGGCGGGACCACGGAGGCCGGCCGGCCCTATTTCGCGATGGAACTGGTGCGCGGGCTGCCGATCACCGACTACTGCGACCAGCACCGGTTGACCCTGGAGGAACGACTGGAGCTGTTCATCCAGATCTGTGATGCCGTACAACATGCCCACCAGAAGGGCATTATCCACCGGGACATCAAGCCGTCAAACATCCTGGTATCCGAGGAGGGCAGCAAACGGACGCCCATGATCATCGATTTCGGCGTGGCCAAGGCCGTCGGCCAGCCGCTGACCGAGCGGACCCTGTTCACCGAGCAGGGCCAGTTCATCGGCACGCCGGAGTACATGAGCCCCGAGCAGGCGGGCCTGACGATCGAGCACATCGACACCCGCTCCGACATCTACTCGCTCGGCGTCATCCTCTATGAGCTGCTGACCGGTACGCTGCCGTTCAGCCGGCACGAGCTCAAGGAAGCGGGCCTGGCCCAGATCCAACGGGTCATCACGGAAGTGGACCCGCCCCGGCCCAGCACGCGGTTGTCCAGCCTGGGTGCAGACGGCCAGAAGATCGCCGAGCGCCGGCGCACCGATCTCGCGACGCTGACCCGGCGCGTGCAGCGGGAACTCGAGTGGATTCCACTCAAGGCGCTGCGCAAGGAGCCCGAGCGTCGCTACAAGACCGCCGCGGAGCTGGCGGACGACGTGCGGAATTACCTGCGCGGCGACCCCTTGATCGCCGGGCCGGAGATCGCCGCATATCGTCTGAAAAAGGCCCTCAAACGCCACCAAGCCCTGGTGACCGGCGTGGCTGCCATCCTGGTAGTGCTCACGGCCGGGATCGTCGTCTCCACGCTGTTTGCGATCGGACAAGCCGCGGAACGCCGGCGCGCCCGTGAGAGCGAGGGGCGAGCCCGCGCGAACGAGCGGCTGGCGGGCGAGCGGCTGACCGAGGCGGAAGCTCTGCTCACGCAGGTGCAGGCCGAACGGCAACGGGCCACCGACAACGAGCAGTTGGCGAAGCAGCGGCTGGCGGAGGCGGACGTCCTGTACAAGCTGGTGGATACCTTCCGCGGGATGCTGACGTCGACCCACGAAATAGACTTCTCCGGCGCCACGACCGCCGGGATCGACTTGGAGCCCATCGCGAAGTCGAGCGTGCTGCAGACGCTGCGACTCGGAGATACGCGCGTGACCGACGCGGCTCTTGCCGCCCTCCAGAACGTCACGTCCCTGGAACTCCTGCATCTCGGCGGCACGCGGATCACCGACGCCGGCCTGGTCCATCTCCAGAATCTCCGGACGCTCAAGTCGCTGTGCCTCCACAAGACGGCCGTGAGTGACGCGGGACTCGCCTGCCTCCAGAACCTGACGGGCCTGGAATACCTCTGCCTCGACGACACGCGTATCAGCAATGCCGGCCTGGTCCACCTCGAGGGCCTCAAGTCCCTGCAACAGTTGCGGCTGGAAGGAACTCGGGTCAGCCGCGCCGGTCTGAGCCATTTGAGTTCCGTGCTGACCGGCTGCAAGATCGCGGGACCTCACCCCTCGGTTGCCGCCCAGGCGGATGCGACTGCCAACGGACCGCCGGCCGGCCCCCCCCCGGCGCCGATCCCGCCGGAGAACCTGAAGATCCCTGATACGCTGCAGGACTGCGGGAACAGACTGGCCGTTCTGTACGCGGCCATCCGAAGATATGAGCAGGAGCGGGGCTTCCTGCCCGACGACCTGATGGACCTGGTTCCGGCGTACGTCAGTCACGAGTATCTCCTGTGTCCGAACAGTCTGGTGCACGCAGAAGCCGAGCCCCCGGAACCGAATGCCCACTCCCATTACAGGTACGAATTCGGCGGGGCGCGCATTCCGGAGAGCTGGCCGGTCCTGGGCCGCATGCGGTTTCGCGACTGGAAGAACGCCCAAGTGGGACTCTTTGGCGACGTCGTGCCGATGCTGCGCTGCGACAAGCACGGTTCCACGCACCTCAACATGTCCTTCGGGGGACATCTCTATGTGAGCCCTTCCATGTGGGAAGCGCTCTTCCGGCCTACCTACCAGCATGGCGACGAGTTCCCGGCCGTCGCGGGGGCGGGCCAACCTGCGCCCCGCCCCACGACCGAGTCGAAGTCAGAGATTCCACAGCCCAACCTCACGATCCCACCCGCGCTGCAGGCCTGTGCGGACAACCTGAAGAGGATCTATGCCGCCTTGGGCCAGTATGAAGCGGATCACGGCCAACGGCCGCCCTGGCTTTCCGACCTCGTTCCCCGGTACCTCAATCGCGAGGCGTTGCTGTGCCCGGCTCACCCCGGCCAGGTGAAGGCCTACTTCCCTGATCCCATCCTGCCCTGCGGCTATACCTATGAATTCGCCCTGACGCAGGATAACGGCGTGGACCTGCGGGTGAAGAAGGCGCGGCAGATGGAACGGTTCGACGGCCTGGTGCCCGAGGTGCGCTGCATGAACCATGGCGAGAACCTGATCCTCAACCTCTCGATGGAGGGCCAAGTCTATCACAGCCCGTTGCTGTGGGAGAGCCTTTTCCCCTCCTCTCGCCCGCGGACCGCCACCCGCTCGTAGGCAGGATGCTCCTGACGCGCAGGGTCCCCAAAGGCGACGTCTCCCGCCCGGGGACCCGGTTTGCGGACCCTGGGGATCAATCTTCCGGCAGCGGCTGCCCCTTGGTTTCCGGCGCCCAGATCAGGGCGACCAGGCCAAGCACGAAGATGAAAGACAGGATCGTGGCCGCCACGCGGAACGGCTCCTTGACATTGGCCTGCGTCAGTTGCAGGTTCAGGTACATCAGCATCGGCGGGAAGCCGGCGGCCAGATAGCGGACGGTGTTGTAGCAGAAGCCTACGCCGGTGCCGCGGAGCCGCGTCGGGAACAACTCCGGGAAGTAGATCGAATAGCCGCCGAACACCGACAACTGGGCGAAGCCCATCATGGGCAGCATCCAATAGGCATCGAAGCCGGACCGCAGGCTGTTAAAGACGAAGATGGTCACGCCCAGACACAGCGCGAAGGCGCCGGCGAACGCCGGACGGCGGCCGAAACGTGTCGCGATGATGGTAAAGGTCATCATGCCGAAGAAGGACCCCACGTCCTGCAGGGCCAGGCCATAGCCGCGCACGATGTCGATGCGACGTTGCGGCTCCCCCTTCAAGGCGGTGGAGATCAGTTCGGGCGAGAAGAAGCCGATGCCCCACAGCCCCGCCATGCCGGCCAAGCCAAGGCAGATGCCGACCAGCAGGTTGCGCCGCCAGAGCGGGTGGCGCACCATGTCGGGAATCGAGCCGAAGCGTTTGGCCGCCTCCTTGCTCTGGGCGGCCTGGCGTTTCGCCTCTCTCCAGCGCTCCGGTTCGCGCAGCACCAGGACGATCGGGACTACCAGCAGTGCCGGCAGAATCCCGATGAAGAACATGATGCGCCAGCCGGTCATGTTCCACAACACGTCCGCCTCCCCCGGGCGGACCTGCGTGCTCACGAGCGAACCAATGATGTTGCCGAGCGCCGAAAGCGTCTGGAGCGAGCCCAGAGCAATCGCGCGGAACCGGGGGGGAACGCTCTCCGCCACCAGGGTCGTGGCCGCTCCGAACATGCCGCCCACGCCCAAACCGACGAGAAACCGGTAGACCATGAATTGCGTGACGTTCTGCGCAAAGCCGGACAGGCCCGTGAAGCCCGAGTAGATCAGCAGTGACACGGCCATCGTCTTGACGCGACCCCAGCGGTCGCTCATGATGCCGAAAATGATACCGCCGGTGGCCCAACTGATCATCATGATCCCCGTGGCCCAGCCGCCCCACGATTTCACCACCGCATCCGCCACTCCGGTCCCCAGCACCTCGCGCAGCGCCGGCTCCCGGCACAGCGCGAAGATCCGCTGGTCCATGCAGTCGAAGAGCCAGCCGCAGGAGGCGATGATCACCACCATCCAGTGATAGGTTGTCAGTTCTTTCCACCAGGGTTGCTCGGCGGCGAGAGGTGGTAAGGCGGCCGGTTCAGCCATCGGCAGTCCTCCTTTCGGTAGGATTTACGATTTACCAATTACGATCGACGATTTGGGCGCGTAGTGTACCGCCAAACCGCGGGGCGCTCAAATCATAAATCGTGAATCGTGATTCACAGATCAGGGGGGGGCCAACCGATTTCTCGGCGATAGAATGATCCGACCGTCTCCCGCCGGGACCGCCCGCCTTCGGGACGGCCGTCACGGCCGGGTCTCCGCCGGCGGGGCCGGCGGCGACAGCCAGGCGTCGGTGCGGATCACCTTGTGGGTCTGGCCATCCCACAAGACCAAAACCTCCTGCTCCCCCGGACCGTTCTTGTCCGTCACGTCCACGGTGCACCAGAGGGCGACCCTCTGGGCGTCCGGGGACAGGGAGAAGCGCCCGGTGCCGCTGTGCGCCGGGAGATCGGAGGCCGTGAACAAGGTGCGCGCTTTGCCGCTCTGGAGGTCCCCCTCCCGCAGGACCTCTTTCTCCTGGTCGTTGGGGTCCTGGCGCGACAACTGGGCGATGTAGTAGAGCCGCTCGCCCTGCGGGCCAAAGGTCCCGAAGGCGATCTCGTCCGCCTCCGGGTCCTGGAACCGGCGCACCTGGCCGGTCAGGGCATCCACCACGTGCAATTCCTTCAGGGGAACGAGAACCGATTTCGCATCCGCCGACCAGGAGGGCTGGGCCAGGGCGAACGTCGACTCCACGCCGGTCTCCGCCTCGGCGTCCAGCCGGAAGTGCCGCTGGGCGCTGCCGTCGGTTCGTGCCAGCGACAGCAGCACGTGCTCCGCATCCTGCTGCAACAGCGTGGCGATCCAGTTCCCGTCGGGAGAGAGCGCCAGCGCCCCGTTGCTGCTGAGAAGATAGGCACAGGCCCGGTCGGTGGCCAGGTCGAGGCCGGCGATGTAATAGACCTCCTCGTCCACGAAGCGGGAGTAGAAGAGGCGCTGGGAGTCCTTCGACCAGGCGGGTTGCAGAATCGCCGCGATGGCCGGCATGTCCTCGGCAGCCGGCCACAGGAACGTCCGCAGGATTTTCTTGTCTTTACCCTCCGGCGTGGTGACGACGAGTTCCACCGCGATGGTCTCCTCGATGTGGCTCTGGCACAGCTCCTCGAAGGCCTCGAACATCAGGGGCGGCACGGCGCCGTTGTCTTCGCTGAAGAGCGGGCTGGCCGGCGCCGACGTGCCGGCCGGCCGAGCGGGGGCCGTCGGGTTCGGCTCCGCGCCGGTGGCGGGCGGCGCCTCGGCCTGACGGGCCCCAGCGTGGGCCAGCCGGTAGTAGGCGATCCATTTGCCGTCGGGCGACCACGATGGGGTGGACAGGAAGCCGTTGGCGTCCGCCCGGTCCAGCAGGACGTGCTGCTCGGTCCGGAGATCATAGGCGAAGATCGCGAACTGCTCCGGGTCTTCCAGTGTTCCGAGCATCACCAGCAGAGCAACCTTGGAGGAGTCCGGCGCCCAGGATGGCGCGGAGTACACGCACGCCAGGACATAGAGAAGAAAACAGGACAGCGCCGCCGTCAACGCGAGGGCGACCTTGCGATACCCCACCGTTTCCACGCACTTCGTACCCATGGTCTGACCTCCCAAGATCTCCACAGAACCACGCCTTGCGCACACAGAAACACCGCCACCGAACCGACAACCAAGGCCATGCCGCCGACTCCCGCGACGCACATCGCCAGGAGCGTCCAGTACCACGACAGCGCCTGGACCGAGAAGCCCAGCGGCGCCGCATTCAGGAGCACGTAAAACCCCCAGAAGCCGGCGACCGAGCCCCGCGTGTGACGGCCCCGGACCCGGCCCCGCTGGAGGAGGACCGACACGGCGGGAACCGCCAGGAACGCGACGGCGTTGCCGAAGATCAGCCCGCTCCAGAAGCGCCAGAGCGGCCCCGGGTCCAGCACGTGGAAGCCGAACACCGGCATGAGCGCCAGGCCTGCGACGTTGGCATAGAAGATGCTGCGGGGCGGCAGGCCGCGCCGGTGCAGGCCGCTGAGCCACAGGAACGCGGCACTGGCCGCCAGGCCCACATAGACCCCCGTGCACCGCTGGCACAACGGCAGCGTCCGGCCGGCGATCACAAAGGACCGCGCGGCATCCTGAGCACACAGGAACGAAAACAGCCAGACCATCATCTTCATGAGTCGTACCAGACCGGTTTGCGCGAGTACACGGTGGGATCGCCCCGCAGCGGGTGACGCACGGAACTCGCCAGGTAGCGCAGCGCCAGCACCACGCCCTGCCTCAGCAAGGACCGCAGGACGCGCCGGCGCCGCCGGTCGCGGATCGCGATGCACCACCTCAGCCAGGCCGCGATACGCTCCCGGCCTGCAAAGAACAACAAACGAAAGTACAGCCGCTCGAGCTGACGCGGGGAGTAACGCTGCGTGCGGAGGACCGGGGTATGAAAATTGTACGCCCGGCGGTCGGCGACCTCGATGATTCCCCGTTCGACCGCCTCTTCGTACACCTGCGTCCCCGGGTTCGGGGTCAGCGGGATGAAGAAGCAGTAGTCCATGCCCAGCTTGTACGGCCAGCGGGCCAGCCGGTCAAGCGATTTCGGCGTCTCGTCCCACAGCCCGAAGATGACGGAGCCGATCGTCAGCACGCTCGGATACTTCGTGCGCAGGATCTCGAACGCCCGGGCGGTCGTATCCGGGTCGTTGCCGTGCTTGTGCAAGGCCCGCAGGCTCTGCTCCTCCGGCCGCTCGACACCGATCATCACCTGGCACAGCCCCGCGCGAACCGCCTGGTCGAGGATGCCCAGCCCCTCATCCCGGACGATGCCATCCGCGCGTACCCACGCGGTCTGGCGGATCTTGATCCGGTGCTTCAAGACGAGGTCGCAGAACTCCCGGGTCCACGTTGGATCGGCGTTCCAGGTCGGATCGACCCAGCCGAAGGTGTACCGGCCGAAGTCGCGCACGAGCCGGGCCACCTCGTCGAAGGAGCGGGCCGCGGACTTGCTG
>JALORE010000470.1 GCA_025459125.1 Planctomycetota bacterium
AGCGGGTTCCTGTTTTTCGATGACGCGCTCACCCCCTTTGGCGACGAGCCCGTGACGATTCCGCCGGGCATGACGCGGCAGGTGTGGTTGATTCTCAACTCCAGAGGTGTCGCCGCCGGCGACTACCAGACCACCGTCACCGTCGAGACCGCGGGCCGGACGCAGATCCTCCCGTTGACGGCGACGGTCTACCCGGTCGAGATGCCCGCCCGGCCGCAGTACCTGAGCCAGGGCTGGGGCTACTACACCTGGAAGCCCGCCGTGGGCTTCGAGAAGCAGGCCGCGGCCGAGATGGAGCGCGCCTACGAGACCGCTCAGGTGCTGCACCACCCACACATTCCCTGGCCGAAGGTGGACCCGCAGACCAAGAAGCTGGTCCGGCCCATCGCCGCGGACTTCACGAAGCTTGACGAGATGCTCGCCTGCCGGCCGTACGTCCGGCAGTGGTTGCTGTGGACGGGCTTCGAGTTCGGCTACATGAGCCTCAACTACGGGCAAGCGAACGACATGCCGGCGGCGGGCACACCCGCCCACAACGAGATCTTCAGGGAGTGGGTGAGGCAGATCCGCGATCACCTGGCCCAGAAAGGCCTATCCACCAACGACTGGGCCTTCTACTGGGTGGACGAACCCGGCGACGAGAGCTTCCTGAAGCTGATTGTGCCGGCCTCGAAGCTGGCCAAAGAGGTGGACCCGACCATCCGGATCTGGGAGGACCACCAGATCTCGCTGAAGATGCTGGAGGCGCATCCGGACGCCATTGACATCCACTGCTGCCCGCTGAACTACTACCGCAACCATCCCGAGATTCTGGCCCACGTGTTGGCCGAGAAGCAGCCCAGCATGCATTACAAGTGCGCCAGCTCCAAGGCCAACGACCCGCACATCTACTACCGGCTGCACCACCTGTCCGCGACCCAGCTCGGCCTGGACGGGGCAGGGATGTGGGTGTGGGGCGACAGCGGCGGGCAGTTCAGCGACTACGACGGGCCGCACACCAGCTACGGAATGGTCTACGCCACCGACCAGGGGCCGATCACCGGCAAACGCCGCGAGGCGTGGCGCGAGGGCATCGAGGATGTCGAGCTGTTCCGTCACCTGCGCGAACGGGCCGCGAAGACCGGGGACGCCGCACTGAAGGCGATGCACGATGAGGGGCTGAAGCAGGTCCTCAAGGCCGAGGGCGGCTACGGCCAGAACTTCGGCACCGTGGCTGACTTGATGGCCCTGCGGCTGCGGATACTCAAGACTGTGTCGGTCCGCCGGTAGGAGCCGAAGGCCATCGCTCCGAGAGTCATCAACACACAAGGAGAGAGCCTGTCTACCGCATTCGCCTCGAAGGGCGCCGGGTTGCTGGCGGGTGGCCTCATGGCCGTGCTGGCCGCGTGGCCCGGGGTCGTTCAGGGGGCCACGATGGAAATCTGGCCGTCGGAGCGCCGGGCCAACAACACCTACTTCCACGTTCAACTCAAGGAGTCTAGCATGAGACTCAAAGTGATTTCGTTTGCGTGGTGTCTGCCTGCTTTCTTGATGTCACGTCTCAGGGAGTCAGACCGATGAAGTCGCGACACGGTTTTCTTCTCGCCATGCTCTTGACAACACCGGCCTTGGGGGGCGGCATCGGCCGCGCCGCCGAGCAGACCGCCTGGAAAGCGGGGCTGGCCAAGGCGAGCATCACCCCGGACAAGCCGATGTGGATGAGCGGCTACGGGCCGCGGCTTGCCGAGAGAAAGCTCCACGACATCTGGATCAAGGTGTTGGCCGTCGAGGCGAGCGGCGGACATCGGGCGGTGGTCGTCACCAGCGACGTTTGCGGGTTCTCCAAGCAATCGTACGAGGCGATCTGTGTGGAGCTGAAGAAGCGGTGCGGCCTGGAACGGTCGCAGTTCATGCTCACCTGCTCCCATACGCACACCGGGCCGGCGCTGCGCGAGTGCCTGCACGGCTGTTGGCCCTGGAACGAGGAACCGGCTCGCACGCTGGTCGAGGAGTACTCCCTCTGGCTGGAAGACACGATCGTGGAGAAGGTCAGGGAATCCCTGGCGCAGATGGCGCCCGCGACCCTGTGGGCCGCCGAAGGCATGGCGGACTTCGCCGTCAATCGGCGAAACAACCCGGAGGGCGAAGTGCCCGCGATTCGCCAGCGCGGCGAGCTGCTCAAGGGACCGGTCGACCACAGTATCCCGATCCTTGCAGTGCGCACGCCCGAAGGCCAGTTGCGAGCCGCGGTTTTCGGCTATGCTTGCCACACCACGACGCTGGCCCTGCAGGAGTGGTCGGGGGACTATGCCGGCTTTGCCATGATCGCCCTGGAGCAGCAGCATCCCCAGATGCAGGCGATGTTCTACCAGGGTTGCGGCGCCGATCAGAACCCCCTGCCGCGCCGGTCGGTCGAACTCTGCCGGAAATACGGCCGGATGCTGGCGGAAGGCGTGGCTGACGCGCTTGCCAAGCCCATGCGGCCGGTGGCTTCGCGCCTGGCCACGGCCTTCGATTTCGTCGACCTGGCCTACGAGCGAAACCTGGCCGAGGCCGAGTTACGTTCTCTGTCGCAAGGCACGAGCGTCCCGGCCCTGATCGCCCAGCGGTATCTCGGCCAACTGGCGGCAGGGCCGCTGCCCCAGACGTATCCCTATCCCGTCCAGGTCTGGAAACTCGGCCAAGACCAGCTCTGGATCAGCATGGGAGGCGAAGTGGCGGTCGACTACTCGCTGAAGTTCAAGGCCCAGTACGGCCCGCGAACCTGGGTCGCCGGCTTCAGCCACGACCTCATGTGCTACATCCCCACGCTGCGGATCCAGAAGGAGGCCTTCGGCCAAGAGACGGGCGCGCTGTGGGCGTACGCGCTGCCGGCCAAGGACTGGTCCCGCGACGTGGAGGACCGGGTCACTCAGGGCGTGGCGCGGCTGGTCGAACAAGTGAAGTAGCAGATCGGTACAGGTGGACGACCGCCGGCCACTCCAGTACCGTGGGGAGCTTGCATAGCCCCAGGCTTCGGCGGAATGGGGTCCCCGGTACTCCGCCGGCGGTCAGAAAGTCAGAAAGCGGTTGATAGACAGACTTCCCGTCCCGCGGTAGCATGTCCGCTCAGTGGGCCGAGTGCCCTTTTGGCGAAGTGAAGATTTGAGAAAGTAAATATCCCGATCACGGCCACACTAAGCAGGCGATTCGGCGCGATCAATTCTAGCCAACGTTGGAGTACCAGAACAAGCAGGAACCCGGTGGCGAGATTGATGAAAACCAGCCCGAGCAGGCACAACGCCTTGTTGGCAACCACGAGACCGCGATAGACCATCCGTGTATAAGGACTATAGGCATTATCTTCGATCTCCGCCATCAACCGGTAGTAGTACGGGATATCCTCCGTCTTGCCCAGGCGTTGCAACAGTGTGATCAGGTTTTTAATGGC
>JALORE010000222.1 GCA_025459125.1 Planctomycetota bacterium
CGATGCCGAGGTCCGTCAGTCCTGTGACGGATCAACACGGAGAGCCTGTTGGGACCCTCGTGATCGCGCGTGATATCACTGCGAAGAAGAAAGCAGAGGCGGAACTCAGCGCCTATCGTTGCAAGATGACACGGGTGGAACGCCTGGCCTCGCTGGGGACCTTCAGTGCCACGCTGGCTCACGAACTGACTCAACCTTTGACGGTCCTGTGCCTGTCGATCGACAATTGCCTGGGCGCGTTACAGGCGATGTCCTCCGGATCCGTGGAAACGCTGGTAGAAGAGTTGCAGGTGGCTCGCAGGGCCGTCGAGAAGATCGTCTTCGTGGCCGGCCAGCTCCGCGGATTCGGCAGAAGGAATGCGGAACACATCCTCCAAAAGGTGGACTTGAACGTGGTAGCCGGGGATGCGGTACGTTTGTTGGACTGGCCGGCCCGACAATCCAGGATCACCCTGTGCGTCCAGGGCATGGACCGATTTCCACCGGTCTACTTGCGCAACGACATAGAGCAGGTGTTCTTCGCGCTGATTCAGAATGCGATCCAGGCGGCGGACGGCAAGACGGATCACCACCTGACCATCCGCGGCGCCCTGCACCATGGGCACATCGAATTGCGTTTCGTCGACGATTGCGGCGGCATATCCCCGGAGCACCTGGCACGTGTTTTCGATCCGTTCTTCACTACCAAGCCCAACCCTGTCGGAACCGGCCTCGGGCTCCCCATCGTCCAGCAGATCGTGCAAGAGAACCAGGGCCAAGTCCGAGTGGAGAACCAGCCCGGTGCCGGAGTAACTTTTGTCGTCAGCTTGCCCGTGGGGTGCGAGGGGAGGTCCTGAGCGACAATATGGCAGAGGATTTCAGCAGGGAGGTCTTCTTCGTGGACGATGAGCCGGATGTGCGACGCGTGATCGCCCGGACTCTGGAGTTTCTGAGCGTCCGAGTCACCTGCTTTTCGTCTGGCGTTAGCTGTCTTCAGCAATTGCGTTCCCGGCGGTGTGACCTGCTGATCACCGACGTGAAGATGCCGGGAATGGACGGCCTGCAGTTGTTGAGCACGGCCAAACGCATGATTCCCTCGCTGCCGGTTCTGGTGGTAACCGGCTATGGTGACATCCCCATGGCCGTCACGGCCCTCAAGGCGGGAGCAGCGGATTTTCTCGAAAAGCCTCTGGACGGACCATCTCTGCAATCGGCGGTCGCATCCCTGCTGGACCCGGCCGGTCGGCCACACCCAGTGCTAGATCAAATCCTCACGAAGACCGAGGCAGATGTCTTGGAGCTTATCCTGGATGGCAAGAGTACCTCGGAGATCGCCCGGCTCATGTCCCGTTCGCATCGAACCATTGAGGATCACCGTGCAAAAATCTTGCGGAAGTTCGGTACTGACAACCTCGTGGATCTAGTCAAACGGGTATGTGTGGTGAGGCTGCCCTCTACGTTTGAGAAGCATACGCACTCGCCTGGATCCACACGTTGACCTGCCGAGTGGATCGTGAGTATTCGGCAAGCCTGAGAAGCCTCTGAGTGGATTCGGTGGTTATGGTGAGAGGGCCGGGGATCAACGGGCTCGGGGAACGGCGTACCGCGGCCCAGGCGGAGTTCTTCTGTGCCGGGACGCTGGCGCGGGCCGGATGCGACGGCGCGGCCATCGGGATCTGCGTCTTGTGTATGGGGGACCGGGGACAACCGGCGGTTCCGATCGCCAACTTGACTGCCGCGTGGCGCAGGGAGATGGCCGCCGCGGCGAAGCTGCTGGAGACGGTGCTGCTGCGGAGCGACTTCGGCGATGGGCAACTCTTCGACGGCAAGGACGGGGAGGAATTGCCCATCACGCGCAGCGCCGGCGAGTTGTTCGAATTGGAGGAACAGGTAGCCGCCATGGTGACCACGGTCCGAGACGACCGACCGTCTCCGTGTACAGGCCAAGACGCTGGGTGACCCATCGCGAGGTACCTACCAGCACGGATGTCCGTGCAGACGGATCACCATGCGTGAGCTTCTGTGGAGCCTACTGACCTGCCCCCCGCCGTCGTGACCATGGGCAGAGGGTTGTAGTAGGGGCGTGTCTTGCCGATCTGGGCGTCCTCTGCGCGGGTGGACGAGACGGTCAGGGTGGCGAAGACGACGAGAGTAGTGAGTGATGTGCGTCTAATTCGACTGCCTTCCATTTGAACTCCGCGCCGCTCTTGCGGGCGGGCTGCGGGCCGGTGGCAGTGACCGTGACCGAACCGGGGCTCTGGGGGTTGGTGGCCAGATACTGATGGTTTGTCAGGGACATAAGCATCGTGTCACCACGCATGAGGTTGACCCACTGGAACGATTCGGCGGCGCCCGGTTTGACCCCGGCAAGATCCTTGAGAACCACGCCCTCGGAGCCTGCGGCGGACAGGACCTTGCCGTTGGCGGCCTGGAGCGTCACGCGGCCCCAGCCCACATCCATGACCTGGAACTTCGCATTTTGAGGAATAGCCGGCTTATTGGGATCGGCCGCCACATTCACCAGCCTGTCGTTCCGGGTGTCGGCGACCAGGAAGCTGGCGTCGGCGCCGCTGGTCAGCACGATGGTCTTGCCCAGAGGAATCTCGCGTTCGATGCCCCGCGCCCGCGGCTCCGCGACCGTGTAGTTGTCGAAGTCAACGTAGCCGCCGGGTTGGCCGGACGTGTTGTAGTGGAACAGGGCGGGACGTACGCCCTGGAAGGTCGTCAATTGGAAGGTCATGGTGAAGGGCTTGCCCAGCGGCATGAATTCCTTACCATCGGCGCTCCAACTGAAGAGGGCCTGGTCGATGTCGAAGTTGCAGTGGACGCGGAGCCAGAGATGCCGGGGAGGGTTGGCCGGACCGGTCGTGGGAGGCTGGGGCGGGATCGCGGGCGTGCCTCCTCGGCGTCCACGTCCGCCGCTGCCGGCGTTGTCGAGCATCTGCAGCAGCGTGCCCTCGGCAGTTTTCACCACGCCGATCCAGGCATAGGGCGAACTCAGCAGCGCCAGACCCGCCGTGTCCTGCGCGACCATGCCGGATGTGTCCAACTCGACCGTCATGATGGACTCGGGTCCGGGCGGCCGCTGGCAGATGCTGTTGCGGGCGGCATAGAAGTCGTTGGCCGGCAGCGAATGAAGGCGAAGCACGCCGGGCTTCTCCGTGATGGACCACTTGTTGTCATCGGGAACGTGATTCCATTGCCAGTGCGGATTGAGCTTGTCGCTGTCGAAGTCGTCATCATGGATGAACGATGGCTTGGGGTCTTGGCTGATGCCGGTGTTGGGCTTGATCCAGGTGTTGGGCGCCTTGCGCAAGTTGCCCGGCAGACCGATCAGCGGGAAACCGTTGTCCCAGGTGATCGGGACCAAAGCGACCATGCGGCCGGCGCTGCCATGGTCCTGCATGATGACGCTCCACCATTCGCCTGAGCGAGTATCGCACATGCCGCCCTGGTGCAGGGTCAGGCCGCGGTCGCCGGGGGTGGCGCGAGCGGGCGCTGCGATGGTCACGCCGAGCGATTCGCCCTGGACCATGCGCTCGACCGTCCACGGCCCGTCGATCGAGTCAGCGCGGGCGACCATCTGGTCCGTCGTGGCGCCGGGGATGGCGGAAATGTCGTAGTACTTGCCCTTGACCTTGTAGAGGTGGTGACCTTCGCCCATCCGGGCATCCAGTTGACGACGGATGCCGGGGACGAAGGATTTGAGGTCCGGGGCGAGTTCTTCGATCGGATAGGGGCTGCGGTTGCCGGAAATGAGGTAGATCTTGCCATCGTCATCGAAGAGGACCGACAAATCATGCCTTCCGGGCAGTTGGTTGCGCTCCCAGGGACCATTGATCGACTGGGAGCGGAAGACCTGGAGACCAACGCCGTTGACGTTGGAGAAGACATAGAACGTGCCCTTGTGGTAGCGGAGGCAGGGCGCCCAGATGCCGCGGCCATAGATGCCTCGGCCATCTTCCAGGCGGAAGGCCGGGCCGAGGTCGAGCCGATCCATGCAGTAGCCGGCGAGTTCCCAGTTCACCAGGTCCCTGGACTGCATCAACTGTACGGCGGGGTTCATGTGCATGGTCGTGCCGGCGAGATAGTACGTGTCGCCGACGCGGATGATGTCGGGGTCCTCGAACTCCTCGTAAAACAGGGGGTTGGAGTAGGTGCCGTTGCCGTTATCGGCGGTCCAATGTTTTGCCGTGTCAGCGGAGGTCATGGAAGAAGGCGGCGTCGCGGCTCCAGCAATGCAGCCGGCCAGCGCGACCAGGCCCACAAGCGCGAGAAGTTGTTGAGATCGCAGCATGGCATACTCCTCAGACCTTCGGCAGTTCGTATCCCTTGCGACGCGGCCGGTCCAGCATTGAGGTGGCCAGGGCATTGTCTTTGAACTCTTCCTTGATGGGGTCCCAGATCAGCCTGGTGCCGACGGTCTGGGTCTGCTGACTGACCCAACGGGCGATGTTGCCCAGGTGACACACCGTAGCCGAGCGGTGCCCGGTCTCCACGTCGCACACGCACTTCTTGCGCTCCTTGATGCAATCCACGAAGTTGCGGTAGTGGCTGCGCGCTGTGTACAACTGCACGGGCATGCTCTCCAGCGGGAGGGTCTTCCACCCGGGTTCACTGACCTCAAAGCGCCCGCGGTCGATGCGGATCTGCCCCTTCGCGCCGATGAACAGGGCGCCGCCAGTGGGCTCGGCATCTTCCGACAGCTCCACGTGTATGCCCCCGGGATACATCATGTGGATGATAGTCTCCTTGGCGCCGAAGAACCGGCCGTATTTCGAGTTTTCGTCGGCCACCCAGGGCTTGTACGGCTGGCCCTCGACCCATACTTCGGTCGGTCCGCTCTCGTCCATGCCCAGCGCCCACTGCACCTGGTCCAGGTCATGCGAGCCCCAGCCGCAAATCTCGCCGCCGCAGAAGTCCTTGATCGACAGCCACCCCGGCCGGGAACGGCTGGTGCGGATGTTCTCGTTGAACGGTTTGGGCTGGACCTGCCCCATCCACTGGTCCCAGTCCAGGGTCTCGGGAACGGGCTGGCCCGGTAGCTTGGACTCCCAGGCGCCGGCATAGTCGACGCCGATCACCTTGGTCACCTGGCCGATGTATCCGTTGCGGATCAGCATGCATGCACGGTGGAAGTTGGCACTGGAACGCTGCTGGCTGCCCACCTGCAGCACGCGGTTGTTCTTGCGGATGGCCTTGACCATCGCCCGCCCCTCGACAACGGTCAGCGTCATGGCCTTCTCCACATAGACATCCTTGCCCGCAAGTGCGGCGTCGATGGAGTGCAGCGCGTGCCAATGGTCGGGGCTGGCAATGACGACCGCATCAATATCCTTGCGCTCCAGCAGGGGACGGTAATCCTGGTAGACGCTCTTTTCGTCCAAGCCCAGTTTCTTGGCGTTCTGCCGCGCCCGGGCCAAGTCCACATCGCACACCGCGGCGAATTGGACATCCGGAAATTTGGCCAGTGCCCCCGTATCGGAAGGGGACCGGCTGCCGGTGCCGATGGCCGCCATGATGACCTTGTTGCTGGGGGCCGCAGTCGCTTGGCCTCCGAGCACATGGCTGGGCACAATGGAAAACCCGGCCGCGCCTGCCACGCCGGTTCCAGCAAGGAACTTGACTGCCTGTCGTCGGGACATTCTCATAACTGTCACTCCTTCATTGTCCGGGGTTCACTTGTGTTTTAGCCATTCCTTCTGGCCGGCCTCCAACTCGGCCTGCGTCCAGGCCTTTGGGCTCACGGCGATGCGGTAGCGGAGGGTGAATTCGCCATGCGCCGGCACGGGCCACGGTTTGGGCGCGAGCAGGGCCTGGCAAATAAACGGCATTTGCCGGGAATCAATAATGTACCACGGCGCATCAGGGTCCCCAAACGCAGAATTCCGCGTTTGGGAGGGGCTCCCCAACGCGGACTCTTGCGTTGGGGACCCCGAGCCCTCCCCGCCGGTGTTGGCCGGATCGCTGAAGAAGGCGAGGCCCCCGAGATCCCGCGCACCATCGCGGAAATTGCAGGCCACCGCCGCGGCATTGGGCCGGGCGCGATTGCTGACAAACCGTTCCACCGGTCCGGCAGTGGTGACAACCGACATGGTGACCGGCAGAGGAACCATGCGTGCACTCAACCCGGCGTAGCCACCGTTCACTGCGCCGCCCGGTTCGCCTGGCATCGGTGTCCGATCGAGCACCAGGTCTTTGTCACCAGCGGTAAAGTGCGCCACCCAGTCAATGCAAAAACCGCCGTCTGCCGTCGGCGCAGAAACTTGCAGTTCCCGCAGTTCCGTCATATCCGTCGCACCGGACGGATTCACGTAGCTCAGTTTCAGGCGGATGGTGGCCCGCCCGTCCGCCTGCGTCTCAATCGTCGGAGGGTCCCAGCGGGTCTTGCCCTGTGCGTTGCCGGTGGTGCGGTTCTCCTCCCAATAGTTCACATGGCTGCCATCGCTGGGGCGGTTGATGTATTTCCAGGAGAACCACAGCGCGTAATGCCACGGATGGTCCGCGGGTTTGAAGTTGGTCAGCGGTGTGTTCCCGCCGGGGGCCACCGGATGAAAGAACGGCTTACCCTTGCCGGGGTCGAAACTGAAGCGCCAAAAGACATTCGTTCCGCTGACCCACGCCAAGCTTTTGTCGTCGCGCTCCCACTGACCCGGCGCGGCGGTCTGAGAGGGCTCCCACCCGCGCACTTCTGCGAGTGGGGACCCAAACAACCCAAGGACCAAGAATCCGACGGAAGCGGCTTTACAGATGGGAAGGAGTTTTGTCGCGTTCATGGGCCTGACCCCTGCCAGAAGTGCCGTCCTTGCCAAGGCGCGGCTCGTTTCAATGTATCGCAAAGCCTATGTTGCCCGCAGGGCGATACCAACCGCGAGCACGTCATCGCCATGAAGGGCAACATAACTCGGTCTATCCTACTTCATATCGGTTCCACTCGCGCTCTATTATTTTGGCGTGACTTTCCAGGCACACGCCAGGGACGGCAGCAAGTCGCTTCCCTGCCGTTTCGGTTGTTCATTTTTATTTCCGACCTTTCTGAACGGTGTTATAGTAGATGGCGGTCTTGCCGAGTCAACGAGTAGTAGCAACCGGGCACCCGCAGCCCAATGTGACCAACAGGAGCATTGGGGGGCAAGGATTGAAGGAGGACGTATGAACCGTAATCTGACCTCACTCGTGTTATCGCTCGCCCTTTCGGGTCCGCTGTGTCTGGCGCAGGCGAGTCCGCCGGCGGCGGCGAACGACTGGAAACCCTCGACCCTCAATCAGCCGGGCCGGCCGTATCCCCAAGTCAACTCCGAGGGCCGCGCTCGCTTTCGCATCGTAGCGCCCCAGGCCCAGAGCGTCAGCGTCAGTCTGGGCGGGCTCGCCTTGACCAAGGGCCAAGACGGCGCCTGGATTGGCACGTCGCGGCCTTTGGATGAAGGCTTCCACTACTACCATCTCACGATTGATGGGGGGACATTCAACGATCCCGGCACCTTGAACTTCTACGGTTCTACGCGTTGGGAAAGCGGCATCGAAATCCCCGCGAAGGACCAGGACTTCTACGCCCTCAAGGACGTTCCCCACGGCCAACTGCGGCAGATTCTCTTCCCTTCCAAGAGCACCAACACCTCCCGCCGTGCCTTTGTCTACACACCGCCCGACTACGACAAGGACCAGGCCCAGCGTTATCCGGTGCTGTACTTGCAGCACGGTTGGGGTGAGGATGAGACCGGCTGGGGCTCCCAGGGCCACGCCAACTTGATCATGGACAACCTGATCGCCGAGGGTAAGACCAAACCCTTCATCATCGTGATGACCTACGGCATGACCAATGACATCCGGCCCGGCGGCCTCGCCAAATTCGATCTCGGTCCCTTCCAGACGGTTCTCGTGGACGAGTTGATCCCCTACATCGATGCCAATTTCCGCACGCTCGCCGACCAGCCGCATCGCGCCATGGCAGGCCTGTCCATGGGCGGAATGGAGACCCGGCAGATCACCTTGAAGAACCTCGACAAGTTCTCCCACATCGGACTCTTCAGCGGCGGCAGTATCACCCCAGCCGATGTCAACAACGCGCCCGGTTTCAAGGAAAAGGTCAAGCTGGTCTTCGTCAGCTACGGCAGCCGCGAACTCGAAAACCGCAAGGGCGGCGGCCGCGGCGGCTTCGGTGGCGACCCCAAGGCGAATGCGGACGCGTTGAAACAAGCCGGCATCAACAGTGTCTTCTACGTCTCTCCGAACACCGCCCACGAGTGGCAGTCCTGGCGGCGCAGCTTGCGCGAGTTCGCTCCGCTGCTGTTCATGGACGGCTCTTCCACACCCGCTGCACCTGCGGCCGCACCCGGCGCTCGCCGAGGCGGGGGACGAGGCGGCTTTGGCGGGCCGATCGAGCTGGGTCCGGACGACAAGCCCGCCTTCGCCGATCCGCCCGCCGGATTCAGAGACAAGCGCGACAACATCCGGCACGGCGAGATGACAACCGTTCCGTATGAATCCAAGACGCTCGGAACTCGTCGCCAGATGGTCGTCTACACGCCGGCTGACTACTCGACCGACCGCAAGTACCCGGTGCTGTACCTGCTGCACGGCATCGGCGGCAACGACCGCGAATGGCAGCGTGCCTGCCGCGCGGATAATGTCCTCGACAACCTGATCGCCGACGGCAAGATTCGGCCGATGATCGTGGTCTTCCCCAACGGCAATGCCAATGTAACGGCCGACGCCGGGAGCGGCGGCCGCGGCGCGGGTCCGGGCAGCGCTCGGGGCGCCTCCGGCGGCCGGGGTGACTTCGGCGGCTGGGGAACGCCTTTCGAGAACGACTTGATCAGGGACATTGTTCCTTACATCGAGTCCCACTATGCCGTATACACCAACCGCGAGCACCGCGCTCTGGCGGGACTCTCGATGGGTGGCGGCCAATCCTTGAATATCGGCCTGGGGAACCTTGACACGTTTGCCTGGGTCGGCGGGTTCTCGTCGGCCCCCAATACCAAACCTCCCGCCGAACTCGTGCCCGATCCGGCCGCCGCCCAAGCGAAGTTGAAGCTGCTCTGGCTGGCTTGCGGCAATAAGGACGGTCTGATCCGCATCAGTCAGGGCGTCCACAAGTACCTCAAGGAAAACAACGTGCCGCACGTGTGGCACGTCGATGGCAATGCCCATGACGGCACCGAATGGGCCAATAACCTGTATCTCTTCGCCCAACACATCTTCCAAACACCCACGACGGTTGCGGTGGCCCCGGAGCCTGCCAGGAAGTTCGTGCTGCGGGTCGATTGCGGCGCCGTGGAACCGTACAAGGACAAGTTCGGCAACGTCTGGGCCGCCGACCAGGAGTTGGAGGCCGGCAGGACCTGGGGCGCGGACGACGGCATGATCATCGACCGCCCGGACGTGGGAATCACGGGCACGGATATCCCGCGGATCTACGAGACCGAGCGTTACAGTATGGTCTCATACAAGTTCACGGTGCCCAAAGGCAAGTACACCATGCGTCTGCACTTTGCCGAGACGTTCGAGGGCATCACGGGCCCCGAGATGAGAGTCTTCTCCGTCCGTGTGCCAGGCCAGGCAGTGCTGAAGGACCTCGACCTGTTCAAGACCGTCGGGTTCCTCAAGCCCCTGGTCAAGGAGTACAAAGGCGTGTCGGTGGAGAACGGCCAACTGGTGATCGGCTTTACGCCCAATATCGAGAACCCCCAGATCTGCGGCATCGAGATCCTGGCAGAGTGACGGACCATGGCGCAGTCGCAGATCAGCACGCGAAATGCAATACGGCATGGCGCCGGCGAAAGCCGACCGACTGCCGAGGTTAGAATTCCCTGATCCGGATGTCTCGGAACCGTATCCGCAGTTGATCACCGGTGTGGAGTTGCAGTGCGAAGTGGCCGACCCGGCCCACGTTGCGTTGGATGTGGCTGGCATTGTCCAGCACCCCGGCACCATCCCAATCGGTCCGCACCACGCCGTTGAGGATCGTCTTCACCTGGGTTCCCCGGCAAATGAGGACGAGCTCATTCCAGCCGTCGCCATCGTCGGCGTATTGGAAGACGTACGACGACGGTTGGAAGCGGGGATCCATGGTCGCGTTCTTCAGACTGGGTGAAATCCAGCGCCGCTCTTCGCGCGTCTCGTCGTAGATGAGGCCGGTGCGCCAGGACATCGATGCCGGCGGATGGATGTCCACCTGCGGGCCGTCCAACCAACCGCCCTTGGCCGTCTCGTCAAACCGGCTGCGGAATTGCAGACCGCTGTTGCCCGGGGAGTCCTGGTAGGCCTGAAACTGCAAGCGCAGCTCGAAGTCGGCGAATTCCCTTTCGGTCAGCAGCCAAACGTAATTGTGGTCTTTGCGCCCCATCGAGTCACACACAATGGAGCCGTCCGCGACGGTCCAGAAGACTTTGCCCTGGTCCTGGGGCTGGCACTTGACCGTCCAGCCGGACAGGTCTTTGCCATTGAAGAGAGCCGTCCACCCGGACCGGCTGGTTGGGCCGGTTTGACAACCGGCCGTGGGGAGAATCAGGAGCAGCCAAAATAAGGACAGAGCAAGGTGAGAACACGGCTCCATGAACCTGCGACAGTCGCGACCAGAGGCGGTTGAGGCCACAAGATGATCCTTTCCAAGCATCGTGTCATACTACCGAGTCGCGACCCGGAATGTCAATGCCATGGGGCGAGTTGGCGGCCTGACCGGCCGGCCCGCCCAAACCACCGCGGCCCGCGCTGGGCGCAGTTAGGGAGGCCGAGCAGGTAGAAGTTCTTCGCCGCGAGCTTCGTCCCGGCAGGGACCTTCACCGACGAGAAAATGGGCAACCGGGTCGGGTGCTGGGTCAGGGTCCAATGAGGGATGTCGACTTCATTGGCGCCGGCGGTGCGAGCTGTGCTGAAGCGCGAAGCACAGGCCAAAGCGAAAGCCACCCTGGCCGATGGCGATATCCGTCGCGCCGGTGCCGTCCGCCCCGATCTTCGGAACGGAGCGGCGTTTTGACGCGAAAAGACCCAGAGCGCCAAATCGTGATACATGGCGCTCTGACCTGGCAATCCGGGCTGGCGCCCCCGAAAACGCAGTTTGTGACCCTCGGCCGCGCGCGTTTGGCGCTCTGCTTGGCGCTCTGACCGGACGCGGCCCACGGACCCCCGGGAGCGAAAACAACCGCCTGCCCCACGCCCCTGAACCGCCTTTTCTCCCTTCTTGCCTGTTCTGTCATACTGTTCCCGCGGGCCAAGTACGCGAAGACCGGATGAGCCCCAATCCTCGGAACGGACCGGCGTTTTGGACGCGGAAAAGGTCAGAGCGCCAAATCGTGACACATGGCGCTCTGACCTGACAATCTGGGCTGGCGCCCCCGAAAACGCGGTTTCTGACCCTCGGCCGCACGCCTTTGGCGCTCTGCTTGGCGCTCTGACCGGACGCGGCCCAACACGCGGTGGGGCCCCGTCCCGCCCGCCCGCGAGCCCAGCCAGAGCCGGGTGGCCCAACGACGTGTAACAAATGGCTGTTGCAGGTGTCACGACCCGGAGAAGGTACCTGATAAGCATATAGGGTTCCTTCCCTGAGGTCGCTACACTGGGACATCGAAAGCTGCCCTGCGCGGGGCAGCGCCCGGCTGGCGGACGCTCGAAGA
>JALORE010000471.1 GCA_025459125.1 Planctomycetota bacterium
ATCTCGTGGGGTGAGTACAGGCATCCCGCCTAACTGGATGATGCGGCTCGTCAAGAGCAGGGCATGGTTCAGCTCTTCCGTCGCATGTTGCTCAAGCTCGGCGATGGCAGCATCCTTCATCGGGCCCTTTACGACCTTGGCTCCCAGCCAGTACTGGTAGTAGGCAAACCATTCATCGCAGTAGGCTCGATTCAGCAAGTCTATCAACTGAGCAACATCCATGCCTACTATCTCGATACCTTTACTTCCCATAATCAGAACTCCCTAAGGAGGTTATGTACTTCTTTGGCCCATCTGAGGCCCTCCTGATGATGCACAGGCTCATCTCAAGCCTGAGAGATTGAGGAACAACGGGAGGCTCACCGCCAGGGGTTGTTTGGACTCCCCCCTTTCGGGCGGACCGTCCACCCTTCTTTCCCCCATTGACTCACTTCGGAAGGACAACAGCGTCGATTACGTGAATCACACCGTTGGAGCACAGGATGTCCGTCTTAATGACTTTCGCATCGTCAATTGTGACGCCGCCCCCAGCCGTTTTGACGGACAACGATTGGCCGTTCACTGTCTTGGCGCTGCTGAGTTTTGCCGCCTCGGCGGCCATCACTTTGCCGGGCACAACATGATACGTCAGAATAGACGCGAGCTTCTGCTTGTTCTCCGGGAGCAGCAGACTCTGAACCGTGCCGGCAGGCAACTTCGCGAACGCTGCATCCGTCGGCGCAAACACGGTGAAAGGTCCGGGGCCCTTGAGGGTACTCACAAGGTCAGCGGCCTTGACCGCCGCCACCAGGGTGTTGAAATCACCCGCCGATGTCGCCGTATCGATGATGTCCATGGTGGTGACCGGCCGTGGGCTTTCCTTGACCCCTTCGTCCTTGCAGCCTACCGTGAGTAATGTCAGACCCATCACCACCAACGACAGAACGCGGGATGTTAAGATGTGCTGGAGATGCATGGTCTCCCCTTTCCAAATAGATTGAACGGTTGAAAATGCTGGCCCGTCTCATCAGACCGATGCACAGTACTTTATTGGGGTGTACCACGCCCAGCGATCGTGCTGAACGTGCCCAATTAGCCTTCCGTACGCATGATACTACATCAGGTTTAGGAATTCTGTAAGAAGAATAGGGAATAATTGTGGCCAGGACGATATTTGCAGTGCTGGAATGAACCGCAAGGATCATCGGGAGGCTCACCGTCGTGCACCTTGGCGGCTCATGCCGCCTCTTTCGCGAAGCAGGCTCGAAGCCACAATTTCGTGTGGGGCGTTCCACCATTGATGTGGATAGGCCACAAGATGCCCCCCCGGGGCTCGATTGCATCGGCCATTCCTGGCTGGAGACTGTCGAGATCGTCAACACCGCTGCCTCGCTTCGCCTCCGCAACGTCCTTGCGGCGCGCAAGCTGATCTGCATTTTCTACTTGCGTTGTACTGGAAAGGCCGGTATCTCCAGGTTCAAGCGGACGCGACAGGGACGTCCTGGAGTTGGAGCGCCCCGGCAAAAAGTGGTAGCTTTTTTGGAGACGTCGCCATGACCATAGAGAAGTTGCCCCACAACAGCGATTGCAGCAGTGCCGATCATGAGGAGCATCTTTGCTTTCTCATGCACGAGGGGTTTCACTATGGAAACAAGGAAGCGTACAAGGCGATGGTTCAGGATGCCCAGTTCCGGTGCCAGCAATGCGGGCGGACGGCCAAGAGTCGAAACCGTCTCTGCCTGCCCGAACCACTCTAATCGCGGCCGCCATTTCGAAGAAGTGCCGATCGGCATCGACCCTGAACCACACTCGCGCGAAACGTGCGGAACAGATTGATGACCCTGGGTGGTCGAGTGACCGGTTTGCGCAACGCGCGAACCTACGCTGCAGTAGCGGCCTCGGGTCGACTGGGCACTGCGACAGGGGGATTCTGTGAATCTGACTGCGATGGCAATGGGGATTGTCACTTCAGCAATCAGTATCTCGGTCGGCTGCGATGGACCTGTGGGCGATGGGAAGGCCGGCGAGAAAGTCACGAACTCGCTCGGTATGGAGTTTGTCTACGTCCCTCCCGGCGAATTCCTGATGGGCAGCGCTTTAACGGCTACAGGGACGGAGCGGGATGAGATGCCTCAGCACCCGGTGCGAATCGACAACGGTTTCTTGATGGGCCGGACGGAAGTGACGAAGGGGCAGTTCAACGCCTTCGTGGAGGACGCGCTTTGGGAGACTCAGGCGGAGCGGGAAGGCTGGGCCTATGGATGGCGGGATGGCTCGTTCCAAATCCTCTACGGTGCATCTTTTCGCGATCCCGGCTTCGATCAGATGGAGGACCATCCTGCGGTTTGCGTCAGTTGGAACGATGCCGTAGAGTTCTGCCGCTGGCTCAGTCACAGAGAGGGGAAAAGGTACCGGCTGCCGACCGAGGCTGAATGGGAGTATGGGTGTCGGGCAGGGAGTCAGGCCGCATTCCAATGGAGCGACCGTCCGGAAGAGGGCGCGGGCTGGTGTAATGTGGCAGATCTGACCGCACGCGAGAACCTCCAAGGGATGAAATCCACCTATCTGTTCTTCCCCTGGCGGGACGGATATACGTTCACCGCACCCGTCGGACGATTCCGGGCGAACGCCTTCGGCCTGCACGACATGCACGGGAATGTCCTGGAGTTCTGCAGCGACTGGTATGCGAACGACTACTATGCTACGGGCCGTCTGGTCGATCCCCAGGGCCCGGAGACCGGGCAATTCCGTATCCTCCGGGGTGGCGACTGGAGCAGCGGGCACACGGCCTGCCGATCGGCCAAACGTTATCGAGACCGACCTGGTATTCGCTGCAGCAACTTGGGTTTTCGTATAGTCATGGACCCAAACCAAAGTCCATGAAGGCAGAACATCTCCAGGATGTGCGGTTAGTCTGTCTTTGGCCGCCGAGCCTGCACGGGAGCCCTGCCTCTGTGCCACGTAACGGCCGGACTCAGACAAGCCGACTTCGTCCGCCAATTCTGGAGGCCGATGAACCCGCAACGGCATCTCGTCCTATATCTGGGGTATAGCTCTTACACTGTGCGATGGACCGATTACCCCTAATGTGAAGGTCTGGGCGACTATGGGACCTTGGCAAGTCGTTCTGTTAGGTTGCATCGGCATGGCCTTGGCCATGCTCGTCGCGTATCTTGTTCAGCGACGGACCGCAAATGCCGGTATCGTGGATTTCGTCTGGGCAGCGGGTGTCGGTGCGCTGGCGGTTTTCTACGCTGCCGCGGGCTCGGGGGCCATCGAGAGACGGATACTCCTGGCCATCCTGGCCGGCACTTGGAGCCTGCGGCTGGCGGCCTATCTGCTGCTGAACCGGGTTTGGGGTAAGCCGGAAGATGGCCGCTATGAGATGCTCCGACGCAACTGGGGCGACAAGGCCCAGGCCTTCTTCTTTGCCTTCTTCCAAATCCAGGCGCTGTGGGCGGTCATGTTTTCCATCCCGTTCCTGCCGGTCGCCTGTAGCGATGCTTCCTTGGGCCTTCTCGACTATCTGGCCATCCTCGTCTGGCTCGTTGCCGTCGCAGGTGAAACACTCGCAGACCGGCAGTTGGCCCGCTTTCGCGCCGATCCGGCCAGCCGGGGTAAGACCTGCCGGGTCGGGCTCTGGCGGTACAGCCGGCATCCGAACTACTTCTTTGAGTGGATTCACTGGTTCACCTACGTATTCCTGGGGCTCGGATCGCCCTTCGGGTGGGTCACCCTCATGGGTCCGGTCGTCATGCTGCTGTTCCTATACAAGGTGACCGGCATTCCGTATACGGAGAAGCGGGCGCTGGAGACCCGCGGCGAAGACTACCGCCGATACCAGGAGACAACCAGTCCCTTCATTCCCTGGTTTCCAAGACGGGAGACGCCATGAAATGGCTGATCGACATGATGGAGCAAGGCCGAGTGCCGGATCTTGTGATCCGCGCAGGGATCCGGGCCTTGGATCGACGACGTCTGCAGGCGGAGCGAAGAGGTGGTCCTGCGGAGCAGTTGCAGGCGAAGATGGACTTGGTGCGGCAGTTGCGGGAGAGCCCGGTCGCGGTTGCCACCGACAAGGCCAACGAACAGCACTACGAGATGCCGCCCGAGTTCCTCGAGCGGGCTCTCGGCCCGCGCATGAAGTACAGTTGCTGCTTATGGCCGGACAGCGTTGCCTCCCTGGCCCAGGCGGAGGAGGCGGCGTTGGAGCAAGTCTGCCGGCGCGCCGGAATCGCCGATGGCATGGACGTCCTCGATCTGGGTTGTGGCTGGGGATCCTTCAGTTTGTGGGCAGCCGAACACCACCCCAAGTGCCGCATCCTGGCCGTCTCTAACTCGGCGCCACAGCGTCAGTTCATTCTGGCCAGGGCCAGCCGAAGGGGCCTGATGAACGTTGACGTGGTGACCGCCGACGCGAATGTATTCGACACAGACCGCCGTTTGGAAATCGGCATGTAAAAGGGACCCACGTCGGCGCCGAATTGGGACCCACCTAAGGCATACTATATACCCTTACATCATGTCGTCAAGGGGATTGTCA
>JALORE010000472.1 GCA_025459125.1 Planctomycetota bacterium
CATCGATGACGCGGACCCAGAAACCCGCGTCGAGGTGCACCGGGATGACTGCAATGTCCATGAAGTCATATGTTGCCGGCCAGTGGTAGAACTCGCCCTTGAGCTCGGCGCTGTTCCCGTCGCATTCCCAGTCCACCGTGCTGCCGCCGGGCGTCACGAAGTCGCGGGCGAAGCCCGTCCCGGCCGGCAGCAGCACGATCGCAAGCCATCGGCTGTTGTTCCACATACATACCCCCTTTTTATCATGCCTCTCCCTCCGGATGAGCGGGCCCGGTGCCGCGAACGTGATGTCCTTCCCGCGACGGGCCGGGTGTGCCCGAGGAGCGACAGAAACCGGTGCTCTCCGGCTCGGAGGATCGAGGCCGGGGAAGGTCCCGGCGCCTGGCCGGTGTGTCTTGATCGTGACCACCCTCCTCCTGGGGCCCGAAAAGTGCCGGGCCCGACTATCTGTCTCCACGGACCCAGGGCGGCGGGGTTCCACAAAAACGGAGACAGTCGCAGGCGATAGTCGGCAGGCGGTAACCGGTGCGTCGGAGGCCGGGCCCGCGCTGGCGGAATGGAGTTGCTTCGCCGGCTGCCGGCGGTACAATAAAGATGAGCTGCGTGGTTTTGTGAGGAAGGACTGCCTATGAGCCGGTCACCGAGAGGGTTTACGCTCATCGAGTTGCTGGTGGTGATCTCGATCATTGCGCTGCTGATGGCAATCCTGACGCCGGCATTGAGCAAGGCCAAGAAGCAGGCGCAGGCGACCACGTGCCTGAGCGGGCTCAAGCAGATCGGTGTGGGGGCGGCGCTCTATGCTCAGGACTATGACTACTTCATCGCCCGCGGCTCGACCGGCAGCACCGCCATCTGGTTCATGCAGTACCTGCCGTATCTCGGACAACGGCATAACGAAGGCGACTACAAGAGCGTGAAGGTCTATCGCTGCAAGAGTTTCCCCACGCTCGGCAACGGCCTGTACGACGTCCCCAACTCCCGGCAAACGGTCTGCTACGTGATCAACGACTGGACCTTCTCCGGCCGGAGCGATCAGACCGGCACCGGCGTGGGCCGGCCGACGAAGCTCTCGGTCTTCAAGCGGCCGGCCCAGACGATCTACCTGGCCGACAACGAGGCCGGCACCTGGCGTCCCATCATCGAGAGCGCCACCAGCCGCGAGATCATCCGCTGTGACATCTTCCTGCGGACGCACCTGCCGCTGTCCGACAATCACGACATCAACGACGGCCAGCGCGTCGCCCGGGAGCGGCACCGCCAAGGCTGCAACGTCCTCTGCCTCGACTGGCACGCCGAATACGTCGCCGCCCAAGACATGACCGTCGACATGTGGCGCGACAAGTAGCCGTCCGCTGCGCGCCCGCAAGGACATGGGAGGAGCGTAGGCTGTTGTCAGTTCGCAGGTCCCCGTTGTCGGGGACAACGGCAACGGCGTCGCACGTGCGTCGCGGGCCGGGCCGGGCGAGGCAGGGTTCCGAGAGCCAAGCGAGGGCAGGATCGTGGCCACGAAAGGCGGGCGGGTCTGTGGACATCTCGAGGGGGCGTCGTTTCCCTTTGGCCTCTTTGCTCTTTCCGTGCCGGACTGCGCCAGGACATGCTCCGCTCATCTACGCCACGTTCTGTCCTTGACAACCCAGGTATCTGTCGGCTATGGTTGTGACTACGCATAGGTTGTGGCCGTTGTGATCGGTGTTGCCGCCGCATGGGACTGGCGGGCCATGCCGACATGACAGCCACATGAGTGGCGTGATTCAGGGCCGGGGAATTCCTGGTGCCACATCAGGGACCGTGCATGGGGGCGCGCTGGGGTATATCGGACGATGGTTCTTGGTATGGGGGTAGGCACATGAGCTGTAAACGGATGATGACGCTGGCATTGTTATTGGCTCTGGCGGCACCGGGATGGGCAGGGCTGCACTCGTTCCCGTCGGGCGACTCCAGCGTCGTCGGCTCGACCGGGTTCGTCGATGGCGAGCAAATCGGGTATTTCTGGAGTGCCTCGCGCGGCCATCGCGTCGTCGAGACCTTCGCGGACCCGCTGACTACGGTGAACCGCGCGATTTTCGATCTTGCCGTGTCGGACAATTTCCTTGATTACGGCGCATTCGTAGATTGGGACATCCTGCTCAATTCCACGGTCGTGGGCGACTTCGCCGTTCCGGAGGGGTTCACGGGCGCGCTGCACCTGGACCTGTCGTTTGCCCCGATCGTCAACGTCGGCGGCCAGTACACGGTGTCGTTCGTAGTCACGAATGAACTGGCGACGGGCGGGGGCGCCCATGCGCTGGCCTACGCCGGCGGTCTTCCCCATACGGTGGAGCTGCTCGGTGACACCCCCGCGGTCCCGCTGCCGGCGTCGGTGTTCCTCGGCGCCCTCGGCCTGAGTTGCGCCGGCTCGTGGCTGCGGCGTAAGGTCGCGTAACCAACCACCACGACGGCCGCGGCCGCTCGCACTTGTCTGATCTGCGGCCGGCCGTCTTCGGCGAACCGCGAGCGGAAACGCCCGGAAACAGGACGGCGGCCCCGCCACGCTCCACCCGGCCGGGAGGACGCAGAGGGGCCGCCGGTCGTCGCTGTCATGCCAGGGCGGCCTTGCAGTACTGCACGCACTTGGCCACTTCCGCCACCGCGGTCGAGCCCTCGGGGATCCGGTATTCCAGCTCGATGTCGGCGGGGAACGTCCACTTGTTCTTCCGCATCAACTGGAGGATCTCCTTGAGGGGCGTTTCGCCCTCGCCCCAGGGCAGATTGCCGCCGGCCTTGGTCCGGTCCTTCAGGTGCAGGCTGACGATCCGCTCGCGGTACTTCTCGATGAACGGGATCGGCGACTCGCCCGTGCCGGCGAGGTAATGGCCGACGTCGAAGTTGATGCCCAGGTACTTGCCGTAGGACAGGATGCCCTCGTCGTACGTGGTGGGCTTGAGTTGCGTGTGGTTGTGGAAGGCGACCCAGATCTTGTGCTTATCGGCGAAGGGGCCGAGCCGCTTGGCGATGGGGTCCGACAGCTCGCGCGTGATGCCGACGGCGCCCAGGGCCCTGGCGGCCTGGAAGCAGTTGTCGATCTCCGCGTCCGTCATGGTCTCGGCGCCGAGACTGTCGTACTTGACGATATGGATGTTGACACCCGCGTCGTTGTACATCTTGCGGAGCGCCTGGTACTTCGACATCGGGACCGTCAGGCGTTTCTGCCGCTGTTCTTCCTGCTGTTTCCGGAGCCCCTCCCGCTGCTCGTCGCTGATCTCGGCCCCTTTGCTCTTGCCCTTGCCGCCGCGCGGGCCGCCGCGGGCGCCGGCGCTCAGGCCGACGTAATCATCCACCGGCCCGCTCATCAGCTCGACCTCGCTCAGCCCGGAATCGAGGATCGCCTTGAGCGTCCCCTCG
>JALORE010000027.1 GCA_025459125.1 Planctomycetota bacterium
TCGCCATCGGGGATGACTGAAGAAGCAGAATGGCCCCTTTTCCCAGTCCGATCATGGCACCAATCTCTCAGGGTAGGTGTGGTCCAGCCTGTTCTTTGGTACCGGGACCACGCAGATATCCAACGTCCGCCGGTCGGGCGCCAGCAGCGCGCATTGGACCTCGATCTTCGTGCTGTCCGGGCTGAAGGTCGGGTGGACGTGATCGCCGGCGGTCGTCCTGTGGCCGAGGTCGGCTAGCAGGACTGTCTCACCCGTGCGACGGTCGATAAGCCACAGGCGATACTGGAAGTCATCGAAGGCGGCCCAACGCCCATCGGGCGAGGCGGCGACGTGCCAATCCGAGCGGCCAGGATTGCCGACGGGCACCTGGCCGGCGATGCGCATCTCGCGGGTCCGCAGATTGACGATGCCCAGGCCGGTCGGATGCTCGGGCGTTCCTGCCGTTCCCCAGCCATCATTGGCGCCGGGCTGACGGTGGCACACGAGAGCGAGCGCCACTTCATCCCGGTTGAACACGGCCTCGTGGGTGACCCATTCGTAGGGCGCCTCAGGGTAGAGGGGTCGCAGACCCGTGCCGTCGGCATTGACGAACCACGTTCGTTGCGGTGCCTTGCCGCCGGTCTCCCAGCAGAAGATGATCTCGCCGGTAGCGACTGGGTTTGTCTGCACGTGCCCGATCTGAAAGCCCACATTGCAGACGGTCTTCACCACACCGGTTCGGAGGTTCATGCTCCGCAGGCCACTCGGACCGGCGCCCATACGACGCGGACCGTAAGCCTCCTGCAGCGTCTGGCCCGCGGACAACTCGGCCGTATCCGGGCCGGTCACGCTGAAGTACATGACCTGGTCGTTGGCGTCCACCGCCATGTTGCCCCGGGTACTCATGCCCGGCGGGATGGTGCCGCAGAGGCGCTCGTAGGCGGAAGGGGCGTTTGCGGTGCCTGCGGCGCTGTCGGCGAAGAGTCGGGCCAGATCGATCTCGATGATCTGCTGCCCACCCCGGGCGGCGCCCCGTCCTGTTCGTCCGGGACTGCCGTCCCGGTTGCGCATGATGAACAGCTTCATCGACCGGTGGGCGTTGCAGAGCATGCCGATGTAACCACTCTCCGTGACCTGCACGATATCCCCAGCCTCCTCGTTGACGGCGAAGGCCTGCACGCCGGCGCCACGATTGCTGCGGAAGATCAGCCACTTGCCGTCGGTCGTCCACTGCTGATGGGTCGGGTAGATCTTGGAGTCTTCGGCAGGACCGGTCGTCAGGAAGCTCAGCGGCACTCCGGTGACCGGGTCCGGCACGACCTTCTTCTCCGACGGCCAGCGCCGGCCCATCTGTCCCCAGGCACAGGAGACCACCAGCGCTGCCAAGACCAGTCCTACCTTGATCGCTCTGTCATTCATGAGCATCATTCCCTGATCCAAGGCCATCGTACACGCGTCTTCGCAGGTCGTGCGTCCTCGTACGACTCAGTAGCATGGGCGCGAGCGCCCATGAATTCAGAGCCCCGGGCAAGATGCCCGTGCTACGCCGGCGGGGACGCTGGCCCCACGAAGAGGACCTTGTCCCCGGCCATTACCGAGATTGTCCGTCCAAGCCCATACGAGATTCAGCTAGATCAGCGGGGTCTGGCCGGGGATGGCCACCGGGCTCATGGGCAGATCGCCGAACTCGTCCCGGGGCGGACGCAGATCGAGCTGGGACGCCTGCATGGCCCAGTCCCACTTCAGAGCCCGCCCGGTGTACGCGCTCATGCGGCCCATGATGCACGTCAGCGTGCTCTCGGCCATCCGGACCCCTTCGTTCAGATGCTGGCCGGCGCGAATCGCGGTGATCTGATCCGCGTGCTGTTGAATGACCGGGCTCGGCTGCGGGCCGTCGTAGGTGAAGGGCTTCTCACCTTTGATGATGAAGTTGCCGGAATCGGTGTAAGCCTGGCCCTTCGTGCCGACGATCTGGTAGGACTGCCGGTAGGTGGCCTTCTCGATCTGCGCGCCCAGGTACTCGATGCGGGCGCCGTTGGGGTATTCGTACTCCACCGCGAAGTGGTCGTAGCAGTTGCCGTACTCCGGACCGGTGCGGGCCTGCCGCCCGCCCAGACCCGTGCACAGAACCGGATGCGCGTTCATGGCCCAGTTGACGCGGTCCAGGTTGTGAATGTGCATCTCGACGATGAAGTCGCCGCTGAGCCAGGTGAGGAACAGCCAGCGCCGCAACTGCCATTCCATGTCGGACCAGCCGGGCCGGCGTTGGCGGGTCTCCTCGGACCACGTCAGCATGCCGTCCCCGATCCGGACGCACTGGCCGCCGACGATCTCACCCATATCGCCGTGGTGAATCCTCTTCATCCCCTCGATCAGGTGCACCATGCGCCGGCCCTGCGTGCCGGCCACGATCGTCAGACCCTTCTCGTCCGCCAAACGGGACGACTCGATCACCGAGCGGACGCCCACAGGATCAACCGCCACCGGTTTTTCCATGAAGACGTGTTTGCCCGCCTCGATAGCCGCCCGCAGGTGGGCTGGTCGGAAGTACGGCGGCGCCGTCAGAATCACCAGGTTCACGTCGGTGGCCAGAACCTTCTTGTATGCGTCCCAGCCGGTGAAGCACGTCTCGTCGGTCACTTTCACCTTATCGCCCAGCTTCTCAGCGAGCTCGCGGCGGCAGCGCTCCAGGCGCTCCGGAAACAGGTCCCCCATCGCCACCAGTTCCACGTTCGGGGCGGCCTCCAGGCAGTTCGGCGTGTCGTAGGTGCCCCGCCCGCCGCAGCCGATGAGGCCCAGCCGGATCTTGTCGGAGCCGCCGGCCCAGAGCCGGCCCGAACCCGTGACCAGTGCGGCCGCACCGAGCAGACCTGAGGTCCTCATGACATCCCTGCGCGACAACGATTCCCGTTCCCGAGCTTGCTCACGTGCCATACTTGGCGCTCCCTTCGAATCTCCGCCCGGCGCTCGACGTTCTATGCTCCGAAGATCTCTCCCTCCCGGCTGCGGCCGCAGAGGTTGACGGTTTGTCCCGGCACTTTGCCTGCGAAACCCGCCGGGAGGCTTTCCACTTCGTCCAGGCGAATCCACCCTTCCACTTCGCCAAAATCCCCGGAGGCCGCAGCGCCGAACCAGCCATCCTGCTGGCGCACGCGCACCTCGAGCCGCTCCCCTTTGCCATGGGCTGCCATGACGGCCCCGATCCGTATGGCCGCGGACTTCTCCACGGTTTCTGCCGTCACATGCCAGTGGTTCGCCTTGTCCTTGTGGTAGGCTTCCGGGATGCCGTGATTGTAGGGGGTGTCGAACCTGTCGGTCTGCGACAGCTTCAGGCCCTGGGGACAGGCCAGGTGGACCCCCAGCGTGGCGTCTTTGCGGCGCGAGGTGATCCGAGCGTCTTCGATCTCCATCTCCTCAAACGCGTGCAACAGCCATTGGCAGCGTACGGGCTCCGGCGTGGCAATTTCATCGACCAGAAGAAACAGCCCGGGCCGCAGGAAGAGAATCCGGCGCACCCACTTCTTGAGCTTGTCTCCGTAGGCGGCGGTCGCATCGCCCGCGACGTAGGAGTATCCCGGGGCCTCTTTGAAGTCGACGATCGACCCGGAAGCGGCAGCCGAGCGGATCGTCTGTCCCTGGCCGTCCACCAGGATGCAGTTGTTCGCCTTTGTCGCCCGGGTCCACTCGGCGTGGTGCGGTCTGCCGTAGGAGGGCCCGTAGTAGCCTGACGGGATTGCCAGGGCTGCTCCGCCTTTCATGATGGCAAACGCATTTTGATCCGCATGGCTGTGCGAGACACTGCCATAGGGACTGCTCTTGAAGATCAGGCAGGTATCGTTCTTCGGATCGGCGAGGTTGCTATGCAAGCCCGCCCAGCCGACGCTGCGGAAGACACGGGAATGGGGCAGATCCGTCGGCGCCCTGGCCGGCAGCTCGTCCTCGTGCAGCAGGGACAGGAAGGGCTCGCCTCGGCTCGTGTTGCCGGGGATCTGTTTCACCCACCAGCCGATGTGCGGGTCCTGGTACCGGTGCGCGTGGAATGCCATGAAGTCGGCATAGCCGCTGCCGCCCTGGACGCCGGGACCGCCCCCTTCGGCGCCATCCCCAAAGGGACGGATCTCGCCGTGATTGGCGGTGCAGTAGAAGAAGAAGGAGCGGACGTTCTTGAAGAAGGGACGCTGCCAGAGGTCGTAGCCGGCCAGTTGGCGCAGGCCTTCGAAGGCGGGGATGTAGAACGTGTTGTACCACAGGCCGTAGGCGGTTCCCTCGGCCCAGCCGCCGTCGGCGCCGGCCCAGTGCGGGTAGATGGTCAGGAGCGCCTTGAGCGAGTAGGTCAGCCACGTCTCAGCTTCCTCGGCCTCGCCGGCCAGGGCCAGGGACATATCCGTGAGATACGCGATCAAGCGGCCGTTGTGGCTTTCGCCCGGGTTCGTCAGGTAGTTGCTGCGTTTGAGCCGCCGGTACGTCTGCCCGGCACGATCCCGGCACATCTTGAAGACGACCGCCCGTTCGCGCTCGTCGAGAGCGTCGCAGAGCCAGTCATAGGCGAGGTGAACGCACTTGGAGAAGGACAGGCCTGCCTCATCACCCCACTTGGCGCTGACCGAGGTCACGTCGTCATCGGCGGTGGGCCAGGCAGCGATTTCGAGCAGGATCTTCTTCGCGGCCTCCGCATACCGGGCTTCCTGCGTCATCAGGTACGCCAGGGCCAGATCCATCAACGCGCCGTTGACATACCCGCGGAAGTAGCCGAAGTACTTCTGGTACTCCAGCCGCTGCACGACGGGGTCCTGGAGGCGGTGGTACGTCGGGAATTGGGGGACACCCCGGGACCGCGCCTTCTGGGCCCGGCCCTGCAAGTCCCGCCACGCGTCCTTGCGGCTGGTCGACAGCGTGGCCCGGAGGCCTTCGAGTCGGGCCTTGGGATAGAGAATACGTGGATGTTCCCGCGGAACGCGGCGCAGCAGTTCCTTCGGCTCGATCCAGGGCAACTCGATCGCCCCCCGGCGGATCGTGAAGGAGTGTTTGCCGCGCCGTGCGATGTTCTTACCGTCGCGGTCGAGGGCCACCACATCCCACGTGTACGCTCCCGGCGGCAGGACCCGGTCCGGGCAATGGACCGGATCGGCCCCGACGCCCTTGCTGTAGATACGGCTGCCCTCGGCGTCGAAGATGTCCACGCGATAGCCGGCCGCGGAAGGGCAGGGCAGCCACGCCAGGCCCGCGGGCGATATGTCAGATTGGGCCCCATCCCGGGGACAGGGAAAGAGCATCCCGTCGGACGTCTTGGTCTTCAGAAACTCTGTCGACTTCTCCCGGGCCAACGATGCTCCCCACGGCATGGCCGCGCTCAGGCCCAGCCCGCCGGTGGTTTGCAGGAACGTACGTCGGTTCATCTACTTCGCCTTCTTTCGTTTCTTCTTGGCGGCCTCGCGCGGTGCTGCGGCCGGGGCCGGAGCCGGGTTCGACGCGGTGTCGTCTTTGAACTGCACGCGGAGCCGCTCCAGTTCGGCTTTGAGCTCGGTCACCGTGCTCGCGTAGGCTGGATCACTGTACACGCTGCGCAGTTGCTTGGGATCTTTCTCCCGATCGAACAACTCCCACTCGTCGCTGGTGTAGAAGTGCGCCAGGGTGTACCGCCCGGTGCGGATGCCGTAGTGTTTGGCGACGCCATGCCCGGGGTCGTAGTAGTGATAGTAGATGCTCCTGCGCCAATCGGCGGGCGTCTGGCCGCGCAGGACCGGCACAAACGAGCGGCCGTGCAGGCCCGCGGGGATGCGGCCGCCGGCGATCTCGGCAAAGGTCGGGCCGTAGTCGATGTTCTGGATCATGGCGGCCGGACGGCTGCCGGCCTTCACTACGCCGGGCCAGCGGATGATGAAAGGCATGTGCACGGATTCCTCGTAGATCCAGCGCTTGTCGAACCAGCCGTGTTCCCCGTTGTAGAAGCCCTGGTCGGAGGCGTAGATCACCACCGTGTTCGAGTCGAGCCCGGCGGCCTTGAGGTACTGCACCAGCCGGCCGACACTGTCATCCACCGCCTTGATGCAGCGGAGATAGTCTTTCATGTACTGCTGATACTTCCAGCGGGTCAGGTCCTTGCCCTGGGGATTCCGTTTGCGGAAGTCGAGGTTGCGCGGGCCGTACGCGGAGTCGGGGTCGATCTTCGCCTCGGGGTCCTCAACTTTCAGATCGCTCTTGAGGGTCATATCAGCGCCGATGGCCATCTGCTGCAGCCGCGCGGGGGAAGCCCGATTGGCATAGTCGTCGAACAGGGTGTCCGGCTCGGGGACGTCGACATCGTCCAGCCAGCGCCAGTACCGCTGCGGCGGAATCCAGTTGCGATGCGGGGCCTTGTGCTGCACCATCAGCAGGAAGGGCTTCGAGGGGTCGCGTTTCTTGAGCCACTCCAGCGACAGGTCGGTGATGATATCCGTGGCGTATCCCTGGTGCGACTCCATGCCCCCGGGGCCTTCGAATTGCGGATTCAGGTAGGCGCCCTGGCCCGGCAGGATGCGCCAATACTCCGTTTCCGGTTTCGTGCTGGCCAGGTGCCACTTGCCGAAGACCGCTGTCTGGTAGCCGGCCTCGCGCACAGCCCGCGGATAGGTCCACAGGCCGGCGTTGATTGGCTTGTTCAGTGTCATGACGCCGTTGGCGTGGCTGTGCAGGCCGGTGAGGATCGCGGCCCGGCTCGGGGAGCACAGGGAGTTGCCACAAAAGCTGTTCACGAACAGGGCGCCCTCGTCGGCGAGACGATCGATATTGGGTGTGACCGCCTGCTGCCGACAGAAGGCCGACAGGTGGCTGCTGTACGCACCAATGGTCTGCAGCGAATGATCGTCGGAGAAGATGAACAGGATGTTGGGCCGCTGCCGTTGGGCGGCTTGCGCCGGTCGGAGGCTCGTGCCGACTGCGGTTCCCAGGCAGGCGGCGCCCGCCAGGCGCAGAAAGCTTCGTCGGGACAAGGGGGCTGTTGCACGACAGGGGGGGCATGTTGCAGAGGTGTCCATGAGGTTACCCTTCAGAATAGACCCGGTACTCCATGCGTCACGACCAGAGTGACGACGCTACCATAATACTCTGCGTGAGGACGAACGGCAATCGAGGTTTTGCCAGGACCGCGGATCGAGTATAATGCGCATCCCCGCGGGCCGGCGATGGGACGTTCGTCATGGGACGGCAACGGAGGGCGGCTTTCCGGCGGGGCGAAGATGCCTCATGGAAAGGACCGCTCATGCTTCGTCGATGTTGTGTCGTTGTGATGTTGGCTCTCGTCCTGGCGGCCGCCGGCCGCAGTTGGGGTGCACGCCAGCCGGCCCCGAAGATCGAAATCCTGCAGCCCCAGACCGGCCAAGCCCTGGGCGGTTTGGTCGACGTGCGATTGAAGCTGCCGGCTCAACTCTCCGGCCCTGTGTACGTGGGTTTGGGCGGTCCCCCGTGGGCGCGGTTGGAGCGCGTCCCTGACGCCAGCGAAGGGCGGGTCCTCCTGGACTCCCGGATGGTCCCCAACGGTCCCCAGAAGTTGATCGTGAAGACACCCAATAAGCGCGCCGATGCGGCCGTGGATGTGACGGTCGGCAATCCCCTCCAGGTCTATTTCTCTGATCTGCACAGCCATACCGGCTACTCCGATGGGGTCCTGCTGCCCAGTGTGGCGCATGACTATGCCCGCAACGTGTCCCGGCTCGATGTGTTTACGTTGACCGACCATCTGGAATACGTCGACGACACGGAATGGCTCGACATCCGCGAGGCCGCCTGGGACGCGAGTGAAGACGGGAAGTTCGTCAGCATCCCCGGCCTGGAGTGGACGAAGAAGATCGGGCACATCAATATGTTCGATCCTCCCACGAACCGGTGGCCCGCGGATCTGGCCGGTTTTTACCAGGCGGCTGCCGACGCCGGCGTGGTCTGCAAATTCAACCATCCCGGCGATGGCACCAAGGTCTTGGAGGGATTGGCGTATTCGGAAGTGGGCGATCGGGCCGTGGAGCTGATGGAAGTGCGCCGGGCTTCGGAGGAGCAGGCGTATCTGCTGGCCCTGAAGCTCGGCTGGCACCTCGCCCCGGATGGCTCCGACGATACGCATGGTCCCACGTGGGGCAGCCGGTTCGCCTGGTCCGGCATTCTCGCCCCCGGCCTGTCGAAGCGAAACATCCTGGATGCCTTAAAGAAGCGACACTGCTATTCCACGCTCGACCGCGACTGCATTCTCCGCTTCAAGGTCAACGGTGCGGTCATGGGGGACATCATTGCGGAGCCGACCCAGACGGTGGAAGCCGTCGTGACGGTGCGCGACCCCAATCCCGGCGACACGATTGACAAGATCGAGCTTTTCGAGGATGGGACCGTCGTTCAGACGGATGAGCCGAAGGCCGTTGGTCGGCGGTGGACAGTCCGGAGGACACCGCAGGCGGGAAGGCACTATTACTTCGTCAAGATCACACAGGCCGATGGCAATCTGCTCTGGTCGGCACCCGTCTGGCTGACCGTGAAGGAAAAGTGACGCCCCGGAGGACAACCCATGAGAACGATCCTCGCTGCCTTGGTACCATCTCTTCTGTTGAGCGTCGGGTTGCGCCCCGGCTGGGCGCAAGTGTTGACCCGCGCCGAGTGCGAGGCGAATCTCTCGACCCAACTGGCCCGTATGGCCCAGGGCGTGGCCGCCGGTCCGTACCGGGCGGACTGGAAATCGCTCGCGGCGCACCAGGAGGCTCCCGACTGGTTCCGCGACGCCAAGATCGGCATCTACTTCCACTGGGGCGTTTACACCGTCCCCGCGTATGGCAACGAGTGGTACGCCCAGCGGATGCACCTCAAGACGGGGCGCAACAGTTACTACGAGCACCACGTCAAGACCTACGGCGAGCCGGACCAGTTTCCGTACCACACCTTCATTCCGCGGTTCCGGGCCGAGAAGTTCGACGCGGCTGCGTGGGCGGACCTGTTCGTTCAGGCCGGCGCCCGGTTTGCCGGCCCCGTCTGCGAGCACCACGACGGGTACTCGATGTGGGCCAGCAAGCTCACGCCCTGGAACGCCGGCGACACCGGCCCGAAGCGCGACATCGTCGGAGAGCTGGAGAAGGCCCTTCGGACGCGGGGACTGAAGTTCGTCACCACCTTCCATCACGAGCGGACGCGGACCTGGTATCCGCGTGTCGAGGGCTGGCCCACCACCACCGGCGATCCGCAGCTCCAGTTGCTGTACATGAACATCGACGAAACGCTCTTCTATAAGATCTTTCAGGCCAAACTGGGCGAGGTCGTCGACCGGTATCAGCCCGACCTGATCTGGTTCGACGGCCAGATGCAGCTCATTCCGGAACCGTATCATCTCCAGTTCCTCGCCTACTACCTCAACCAGGCCCGGCGCTGGGGGCGTGAGGTGATGGTGACCACCAAGAAGCTCCAGTACCCGCAGGAGGTCTCGGTCCTGGACTTCGAGAAAGGCCGGGCTAATGCCCTGACGCCGTTTCCCTGGCTGAACGATGACACCATCTCCACCGGCAGTTGGTGCTATACCGCGGACCTCCAGATCAAGCCCGTGGTCCAGGTGCTGCACGACTTCATTGATGCCGTCTCCAAGAACGGGCACCTGCTGCTCAACATCTCCCCGATGGCCGATGGAACCATTCCCCAGAATCAGCGCGACTGCCTCCTGGCGCTCGGGGCGTGGCTCAAGACCAACGGCGAGGCCATCTACGGCACACGGCCCTGGCTCGAATACGGCGAAGGTCCGACCGTGCTCGCCAAGAGCGGCAGCTTCACCGGCTCGGTGGCCTACGGCCCCCGGGATATTCGCTACACGCGCCGCAAGGATGGGAGGGCCATCTATGCCATCGCGCTGGGCTGGCCGCAGGAGGGACTCCAACCGACCATTCTTCAGATCGAAGATGCCGCCGGTGGCCGCGTGGAGTTGCTCGGTCACCCGGGCCCGCTGCGCTACCACGTACAGGGCCAACGCCTCCGCGTGGAGGTCCCCGCCCAGCCGGTCGGCGACCATGCCTACGTCTTCAAGCTCTCCGGCTTCCAGACCGGCATCACGCCCGCCGCGGCGAAGGCCCGCGACGAGGCCCTGAAGAAGCTGGAGACCCCGGCCCCCGAGCCCGCCAAGGCGAAGGGGCAGAAAGGAAAGAAGAAGAAAGGATCGTAGTCCCATGAGCCCACGGGTGGACGGCCCCGAAGAGCCGGAAGGCGGGCCGGTGACGTACCGCTGGCTGACCTGGGAGATCCAGGGGGACCGCCATTCCAACTGGCCGGCTTTTCATTCCAGCGCCCTGGTGACCTGGGAGGATGAGTATTCCCGCGGCCATACGTGGTGGCGCCGGGGTCGGACGAACAAGCACTGGGCCTACGAGGCCGAGTACTTCGTACCCACCCGCCATCGCCCGTGGATTGAATGGACCCCGAACACGTTGGCCGTGACGGTTTCGCTGGGACAGAAGCAGCTCCAGGGAACGATTACTTCCTGCACCCCCAACCTGCGGGAGTACCAGGTTCGGGAAGTGCCGGACGGCGACTGGCGCCCGATCGAGCCGCATTTCACGCTGTCGCTCTCCCGCCCGCGCCAGGAGTGGCTGCTGCGTGCGGTCAACCTGGTGCAAGTGGCCGGTCCCTCCTATCGGGTGGTCGTGCAGCGCAAGTAAGAGTGCCTGACATGATCCCGTAGATGTCTACGGCCCTTTGTCATTCCCGCGCAGGCGGGAATCCAATCGCGCCTCAGCGTTTGCTGGACCCCCGCCTGTGCGGGGGTGACAGAAGGAGATCGAATGCCCATTCTGTCAGAGGCTCTGAGTCTCTCTCGCTGAGAGAGGCGGTCACAGGAGGCTGCCATGCTCAAGGACCGCAGGCTGATCTGGATTCTCGAATACGTCTTGGGCGGGATGCTGGTGCTTATCCCGCTGATCGGTCGTACCCTCTGCCCGCCGGCCTGGACCGATGCGCACGCGTGGGCCACGCAACTGTTTGTCGTCGCTCTCGGCGTGACCCTGATTTCCTGCGCCAGCGCGATGCGGCAGCGCCTGCTTCTGGCCCGGCGCATTGATACGCTGGCACGACAGATCGCCGAAGGTTATCGATCGTCTGCACCGACATCCTCCTGAGGCGAGTGCCGGGATCAGGCCCTGCGCTCCGCGCGGACTCAGGCTCCGTTGGGCCGGAGGGCCTCGTTGATCAGGTCAAGCTGCTGGAAGCGGCAGAAATGCTCCAGATCTTCCGTCAGGTCGCCGTAGCAGGCGACGCGGTGGATGCCATCGGACCAGTTCTTCCAGAGCTGCTGTGCGGAGCCGTCCACCTGGACGGTGATCTTGTTGCGGCAGCCTCGATCCGTGTCGGGGGTGTCGGTAATCCGCCCGGTGTAGTAGAGGACCTGCGCCGTGTCCACCAGGACGGCGATCGTGACCTTCTGGCCGACGCGCATCGTGATCTGGGGGACCGCGCCCTCGCGGCGTTCCATGACGCTCCGCAGTTTGTAGGGAGCTGCGGGTCCCTGCGGCCCATCCATTTTGGGCGTGCCCAGGCAATGGATCATGATGGCGCTGTTCGTGGCAAAGTCGAAGCCGGGATTGCACGCAAACCCGGGTCGTCCGGACAATCCCTGGAACAGGATGTGGGTCATGGCGCAGGGCAGGTCCGACTGGCAGATGCCGCCCAGCCCCATATTGTTCAGCCGGGCGAACCCGATGCAGGGATAGGCGTAGGGCCGGCACAGCGGCTGCCACATGCTGCCGTAGCAGTCCGCGGTCAGCACGGTGGCGTCTTCCTCGTCCAGCAGCCTCTCAAAGGCCAATGCCATCCGGCACGAATTGAGGATCTCGGCACGTGACGGTTCCACGATGGCCGTGGCGCCCTTGATCCAGGAACTGGCTTCCGCCTCGGCGTCGCGCTCGCTCACCGCCGTGTACAGATCGATCATTCGTTGCAGGTCGACCTGCTTGATCTCGGTCCCGAATTTCTGGCGAATCTGCTGCGGATACTCGCCGAACTTGCGGGTGCTGAGGTTGAGGATCTTCGCTTCCCGCAGGTGGTGGATCGCCCGGAAGGGTCGGATTGCCACCGCCAGTTGCGTGTAGTCACTGGTCAGGAGACACTCGAAGTTGCGGCCTTCTTTCTGCTTGTACCGCCCGGTGAGAACGTGCCATTCGTGTCCCGAGTAGGGAGCCGAGAAGATCATCGTGGGACGCTGCAGTCGCAGGATCTCGTCGAGAATCGGCATGGTCGACAAGCTCAGATGGACGGCCAGGATACCATCCACGTTTTTGAGCGTGTCCTTCCATCGGTTGAGCTGGGCCACGGAGCTGACCAGCTCATCCACCACGAACTCCACGTCGGTCAGCTCGTCCTTCAGCTTCCGGAACTCGGCTTCGTAGAACTGCACCTCTTTCTTCAGGTCCAGGTCGGGATTGGGATAATGGGCTTCCGGGACGCCCAGGTAGATTTTCGCGACCTTGACCTTCGAGCGCCGGCAGCCGGGGCTGATGAGCTTGCCCCGTGGCGTCTGGGCCAGGGCTGCGAATTGCGGGCCAACCAGGTACGCGGCGCTGCCGGCCGCGGCCAATCTCAGGACTTCTCTTCGGTGCAGGGGTGCTGGCATGGCGACATCCTTTCGTTATCAGGATACGGTTCACCTTTCGTGACGCGGACGGTGTCTTCAAACCTCGTAGGCCTCATCGTACCAGATTCCCCGTGTCACGCAACCCCAGACCTCTATCAAGGTGCAGGACCGTAGTTGCATGGACCTCCGTGGCCGTTCGAAGTTCCGCGTTTACGCGGGTTCGAATCTTCCGAGCCGCTTCCTGCGAGAGAAGCGGATAAAGAGGAGTCTGACCCGCCTGAAGGCGGAACTTCCAACGCGCTGTGATCCGCGCTACACGCGGCCGAATCGTGCTCGACGGGAGCGCAAGAACGGTCCTGCACCCTGCGCGTTCGTAGTGACGCCGTGAGGCGTTATCTTCCTATGCCCTTACGGGCACACTACAAACCAAGTCCGGGTGGCAGCGGCAAGCGCCAGCTTGCCGATGGCTCCTGTCGCGCGCCATCACCATCAGCAAGCTCCGCAGAGGGTTCCCAAACGCGATGAATCGCGTTTGGGGTCCCGGCTCCGCTTGCCGCTGCCACCCGGACTACGAGAGTCTCCGGCGCACCGGGTTCAGATGGCACGCCGGGCCGGCAGGCGTTTGTGGGCGGCCAAGTCGGCCATGATGCCCATCGGGCTGCCGAAACAGGGGTCGGTGGCCCGGCCGAGGTCCCAGCCGCCGGCCGCCAGAGGCTGCCATTGGCTTTGTTTGTTCACCCCGGGCCGCTGCCCCGCGGCGGGGCTGGCCCCTTTGGGTTTGTTCGTACACCCGAGGCCCTGGCCGCCGGCCGGCGTGGCCGCCGCCGCGACCGCACCGGTTCTCTCCCGGCCCAGGCCCTCTCGGGCCGAGCCCCACGGCTGCGCGTGCCGCTGGTCCCACTCGGCCCGGGCCCGGAACAGGCTGTTCTCGATCCGCCGCTCGTACAGTTGGACCCGCTCCAGGACCCGCGGTCCGGAGAAGTCCGCCACCAGCATCCGCCCGAGCACGCCATCCCGGAGCTCCAGCCCGCCTGCTTCCGCGTCCCCCGCCGCACCCGCCGCGGCCGCCTCCGCCGCCGCTTGCTGCTCGCACAGGGCCGCGAAGACCGCGCTGTGGTACCGGCCGGCCCGGCGCAACTGCCAGGCCAGGCCGACGATCCGTTCCGCCTGCTCCTGATCCTGCAGGCCCCGGGGCTGCAGTTCCGCCAGCAGCCGTTCCCGGTAGCGCTCGTACTCCCCGGGCTCTTCCGCCGACAACACCACGCCTTGGGCCCGCAGGCCGTGCGTGACCGCATTGAGGGCGACTTTGGCCTTGCCCTCTTCGGTCCGCGGGCCGGTGGACTTCTGGGCGTTGAGACGATTGGCGGCGACTTGTGCCTCCGTAGTCATGGCACCCCTCCTGAAATAGCTCTGTTCCGTTGTCTCGGTCGCGATCGGCCCCGCCGGCCGATCCCGTGTACATGGTACAATAACCATGCGTTGTGTCAAGAGAAAAATCCAATTAAATGTCCATACCGTACATGGACTTCTACCGAAGGAGAACTCGGAGCCAGCTCTTGACACTTGACAACATTGGACCCCAGCACCAGCGCCCCCGGGCACCGAACCCAGGCCGCCTCGGCAAGATACCGATGCCACGGAATAGGTCTCGTTGTACGCGACATGAATCCTGATCTCGGCACAGGTTCGGCAGATCAAGACAAGGTACGCGCCGTTTTCTTCCCCGCCAGACATGCGGTGCAGCACAGTGGCGCGGTTGTCGGCAGGGTCGTGACGTGTTAGAATTCCCTGCGTAAAGGATGGCGCGGTATCTGGGTTGCCGCGCCGGCACTGACTGGCACATTGGGGAGCAGAAATGAGAAGAGGCCTGCCACTTCGTCCGGTTCATCCCGCTGTCATCGGCATCCTGGCGCTTTGGGCGGCTCCTGTTGCCCTGGCCGTCGAGGACTCGTGGGTTCCCGGGATTCAGGAGCTGTACCGTCTCGACCGTCTACCGACGTTCCGGGAGTCGATCCAGGTCGCCTCCGTGTCCAGCTACGACCGGACCGGCGGCAACAACGACGGCTTCGGCGGACAGTACTCCTACGTGCGCCAGGAGAAGGACGGTCTGGTGCTGGCCGACCTGAAGGGCCCCGGGGTCATCTACCGCCTCTGGACGCCCACGCCGACCGATGATGTGCTGGAGTTCTACTTCGATGGCGAGGAGCAGCCGCGGATCCAGGTGAAGTTCCGCGAGCTCTTCCTGGGCCGGCATCCGGCGTTTCCACGGCCACTGGTCGGATTCGGAGCGGGAGGCTTCTACAGCTATGTGCCCCTGGCGTATGAGACATCGTGCCGCGTCTTCATCCGGGCCCAGCGGATGCAGTTCTACCAGATCAACCATGCGACATATCCCCAGGGAATGGGGATCCGGAGCTTCCAGGCGGAACCCACCGGCGAACAGAAGAGACACCTGCTGAAGGCGCGGGAACTCTGGGGACTGTCGGGCAAGGACATCAGCGCGTACGTCGCTCCCGCGGGCGGCAGGATTGAAGTCGCTGCCGCGAAAGCGACCCTGAGGGCGGCGAACGCTGCGACGCTGTTTGACCGGCAGGAACCGGGCCGGATCGTGGGTCTTCGCCTGTGGCCCGCGGATGCACTTGCCGGCAAACAGCGAGGCATCGTTCTACGGGCGTACTGGGATGGGCACGCCCAGCCGGCATTTGCGGTTCCGGCGGGTGACTTCTTCGGCTACGCCTGGGGTGAGCCCGCGATGAAATCCCTCCTGGTTGGCACGGCCGACGGTGTGAACTACTGCTATTTCCCCATGCCGTTCGACCGGTCGGCCCGGATCGAGCTCTATGCCGAGCCGGGGCTGGACCGGGAGGTCTCCGTGCAGGCGGAGGTGTTGTTTGTCCCGGTCGGCCGGCAGAAGAACGAAGGCAGATTCTATGCCCTGTGGCGCCGGGAGAATCCCACGACCGCGGGCGAGCCTTTCACGTTCATCGAGACCGGCGGCCGCGGGCACCTGGTGGGGTTCATCCAGCAGTCGCAGGGACTGGAATCGGGCAATACCTACTTCTTCGAGGGGGACGATCAAACGACGATCGATGGCGAGCTGACGATTCATGGCACCGGCTCGGAGGATTTCTACAACGGCGGCTGGTACGACGTCGCGGGCCGCTGGGAATCGAGACGATCCTTCCCGCTGAGCGGCTGCCTGGGTTACCAGAAACACCTGGGGCGGACCGGAGGCTATCGGCTCCTACTGGGCGATGCGTATGCCTACCGTCGGAGCATTCGCCAGACGATCGAGCACGCGCCCACCGAAAACAAGCTCCTGAACGACTACTGTGGGCTGACCTTCCTGTATTCCCAGGACCGGCCCACGGGGGCCTTCACGCTGCCCGAGGTTGCCCAGCGCCGCGTCGTCGATCTGAAACGGATCGTCTTTGCCGCGTGGTGGAATGTCCCCATCCCGGCGTTTTCGTATCGCAATGCCACGCTGACCAAGGGCCGGGAGAGGATCGACGGCCAGGACGTTTCCTTTCTCTCGCTGCAAAGCCACGGCGATGACACCTTCGGACATCACTTCATCAGCTTCACGTGCGAGCTTCCCGCCGCCGGCGTCTACCGGGTGAGTGTGGACGCCATCCAGGGCCCGGTGCAGGGACGCGTGCAGTTGTTCCGGGACGAGGCACCGGTGGGACCGGAGGTGGATCTCTATGCCGAGAAGAGGCAGCGAGCCCTGGGCCAGGACGTGGGCACGCTCGAACTGGCCGAAGGTCCGAACCCCCTGTTGTTCAAGATCGTCGGCAAGAATGAACTCTCCCAGGGCCAGGGCTTGGACCTGACGAACATCATTTGCGAGAGGGTGGAGTAGGGGCGACGCATACCTCGGGCCCGGGTCCCCAACGCCCAATGCCGCGTTATACGGAATACGCCCGAGGATCTCGTAACGTGGGTGGCAGCGGCCGGCGGAGTCGGGACCCCAAATGCGATTCATCGCGTTTGGGAACCCTCTTCGAAGCTTGCCGACGGTGTCCGTGTGTTTGCAGGGACCATCGGCAAACTGCGCTTGCCGCTGCCGGCCAGAGCCTGGTTCAGGGGTACGAAGAACTCAGTTGTGATCGGTATTAGGGAAAGGTGTGTCGATCGGCGACTGCCATGCACCCGAACCTCCAGGAGACGACCGAGAAGGCGATCCTCGACTACACGCAAACGGGCCGCATTGCCCGGATGATCCTGAGTACCATCCGATGGACTTCGGATAGCGCCGGGAATCGATAGACGTTGGATATCCAGGCCCGTGCCGAAGTGGCCGAAACGGTGTTCGCGCCAATGCCCACCGGCCGCCAGACCGGGCAACTTCCGATCCCTGTATCCGCAGCCCGCGTGCCTCTCTTCGGCGCATAAAACAACCCCGGCGGGTAGCGAAAACCCGCCGGGGAAGGGGCCTCCGTCTACGCTCACGTCACACACGTGAACGCGAGTAGGTAGCCGGATATTCTATTGAAATGACTGCTCACGGTTCGCGACGGCGGCGCCGGCGCACGCGGGATCGAGCCCCATAGGTCTTGACGAGCAATTCAGGGGAGCTCCGAGTGCCCAACCCATCTCCTCGGACCGTGCTCCCGTGCGCGGACGAGACGCGCACGTTGTTCTGGGGCGCGGCACCGGGGCCTCCCCGGATCGTGATTCCCGCTGCTGTCCGTCAGAACTCACGTGATCAGGGTCTCCAGGGTTCTCAAAAGCGTGTCGAAATCACCTATCTTGGACACGCACCCTGCCGCTCCCGCCCGGAGCAGCAGGCTGGTTTGAATCTGGTTCCAGTCCGCGGACATGGCGAGCACACGCACCGTGGGGAAGTCCTGCGTAATCTGTTGAGTGGCTTCCACGCCGTTCATGCGGGGCATATTCACGTCCATCAGGATGATGTCTGGGAGAAGCTGGCGCGCCAAGGACACGGCCTCGTGGCCGTTCGCCGCCTGGCCCACCACCTCCAGATGAGGCTGTTCGCTCAACAGCCGGCAGACACACCGCCGCAGCGGTTCGTGGTCATCCGCCACCACGACCCGGATTCTCTTCTCCGGGCGGCGGGGGTCGTCACTGTGATTTCGCGTCGCCACCGCGACTTCCCGGTGTCGCCTGGGGTTCTGTGGCGGTGCCATATCGCTTGCTCCTACGGTCATTTTCATGGGTTTATCTTCCTACTCCTGCTCGCGGTCGCTCCGCGGGATTCCCTCGTCCCCTGGCCGGGGGCCGGTTCCCTCCTGCAACTCATGCATGTCGGACCGCTGCGCGTGGCCTTGGCCTCCAAACACCCGGGGCGTCAGGCTCACGGTCCAATACGCGCCGACGATTGCCATCTCCTCCCGCAGCCTGGCCCGATCTTTGGACTTGGTCACGTAGCCGGCCAATCCCAGGGCATAGGCGGCAGACACCTCGTGTTCATCACGCGACTGCGCCAAGGCAACGACGGGAATCAGCCGCAACGCCTCGTCGGTTTTAATCGTCTGGAGCAGGCGGGATGCTCTCTCCGACGTTCCGTTGAGCGCCAGCAGGATGAGACAAGGCCACTTCCCAGGCTGGCTCTGGAGGCACTCCCGGGCCTGCTCGGCATCGGCCCAATGAACCCAGCACACCTCCGGGCTCGTCTCCTGAAGAACCTTGGCCACCAGCTTCGCGTCCTCCGAATCATCCTCTACCAGCCAGGCAATGGGCGGATTCAAAGTGGTCCTCCGCATCTGCCGGGCCTGCATGCTCGTGTCTGCCACTGCGCGTCGTCCCTTCTCGTGTCGTCTGACTCCTATTTGGAAACCATCGGGATCCCCTGGGGCCGGAGTCTCCTGCCGTTCTCCGGCCCGTGCGGAAAAGGGGCCAACGGCTTGCCAGGTGCAACAGAATCAGAATGCCGAGTATCCATGCTTCGGCCTTCCGATCCTGCGTCGGCAAGCCGTTGCCCCCAGGGACAAAGAGATCACATGGCATCTTCGGACATGGCGAGGGGGTTGCATAGGCCGGTTTTCCCTCTTCCGTACAGCAAACGGCGGTCGTCCGGGGTGAAAAATACCCCCTGTCATTGCAGGAAAAGGCTATCCGGCGTCTCGGGGCCAAGCCTCTGAGCACCGTGTGGGGGAGGATAGCCTGCGGTCGCTTCACGCCGCATCGGACGGGCAGGCTTCCTCTGGCGGGGAAGAAGACCCCCGTGCCCTGCCGCGGCGGACGCCGGCGCGCGGCCGAAACGTCAGGCACAGGATCTCAGGTCGTGCGCTGATCGTCGACCTCGATCAGGTGTTCCCGAATGGCGTAGACGACCAATTCGGCGAGGCTGTTGAGACCCAGTTTCTTCAGGATGCGTCGCCGACGCGCGTCGATCGTCTTGATGCTGCTGCCGGTGATCAGCGCGATTTCCTTCGTGGACTTGCCGCGGGCCAGCAGGCGGGTGACCTCCGTCTCACGCTCGGTCAGAGCCGTTCGCGCGGAGGCCCGTTCCTCACTCTGCACGTACTGGTCCACCAGCAGACCGGCCACCTTGGCACACGCGTATTTCTGACCGGCCAGGACAGTCCTGATGGCCTGCACGACTTCCACGAAGGCGTTCTCCTTGAGGAGGTAGCCGGAGGCACCACTCTTGAACATCTCGGAGACGAAGCCGCTGCGCAGATACATGGACAGAGCCAGAACTCTGGTTTCCGGGTACTCGCGCTTGATTCGGCGCGTGACCTCGATCCCGTCCATGCCCTCCATGTTGACATCCATGATGACCACGTCCGGGCGCAGCGTGCGCACCAGTTGCAGGGCCGTTGTCCCCTCCCCGGCTTCTCCAACGATCTTCATGTCCGGCTGTGTCTCCAGGAGAGAGCGCAGACCCTCCCGGAGGATTTGGTGGTCATCCACCAGCAAGATTCTGGTCGTCATCCCGTGTCTCCCCGGCAATCTGTCTCGGCATTTCCAGAGGAGCGACCAGTGTGAATCGGCTTCCCCGTCCCGGCTGGGCATCGACCTCGATTGTGCCGCCGATGAAATCCAACCGCTCTCGGATACTGAAAAGGCCGAACCCCCGGCCGCGGGACGGAGCGGTCCACATGGTCGGTGCCTCAAAACCGACCCCATCGTCGGCAATCGTAATCCTAATAGAGTCCTGGAGCCGTGCGATGTCAAGAGTTACCTTGTGGGCGTGGGCATGCTTGATGACGTTGACCAGCAACTCCCGGACCGACTGGAAAAGCACGACCCGGACGTCTTCCGCCAGTGGTTTGGGGGCGTGGTCGTCCCGGAAGACGTGGTGGAGGCCGTGTTCCGCCTTCAGCTTGTCCTGGAGCAATTCCTTCAAAGCGGCTTCCAGACCAAAGCGGTACAACGTGGGGGAACTCAAGTCGAAGGTCATTTCCCGCACGCTTTCGATGGTCCGGTCCAAGGCGGCGCAGATGTCCCCGAGCTGTTCCGGACCGCCGCCCGGCAAAGACCTCTGCAACTGCTGCAACTTCATTTTGGACAGGACCAGGGTCTGGCAGGCGTGATCGTGCAGGCCGGTGGCAATGCGCCGCCGTTCCCGCTCCTCCGAGAGGGACAATTGGGCGGCCAGCACGCGTAACTGTTGTTGATAGATGCGCAATGACTCCTCCGCCTGCTTCCGCTTGGTGACGTCCTCGACCATGACGAGAAAGTTCTGAAACTTGCCCTCCCGGTCCCTCACGGCGGTGATCGTTGCATCGCCCCACATGACTTCGGCCCCGGAACGCACGTAACGTTTCTCGCTCCGGTAGACAGGTATCTCTCCCCGCAGCAGCTTTCGAATCGGCTCGATGTCGCGCGGCAAATCCTCGGGGTGCGTGAGGTCCCGGAACGTCAGTTCCCTCAGTTCGGAATCCGTCCGGCCCATCAGCCTGCAAAAGGCGGCATTGGCCCGCAGGAAGCGGAAGTCCGCGCCGGAGGTGGCAATGCCGATAGGACCCTCTTCGAAGATCCGTCGGAATCGCTCCTCGCTCTCGCGCAGGGCGGCCTCCGCCTGCTTGTGTTCCGTGATGTCGTGCACCATGCCGATTGAACGCAGGACACGGCCCGCGGCATCCCGCACGTGCTGGTACCGTTCGTGCACGTACCGGACTTCTCCGGTACTGCGGCACACGATCCGGTGTTCCAGGTCGCATTGATCGCGGCCTTCCTGGAGCGACCCGGAATAGGCCGCATCCACCGCGGCCCGGTCTGCCGGGTGAACCATTTCCAGAAACGCCTGATAACTGGGCACGAATTCGCCCGGGGAAAGGCCGAAGATCCGATAGGTCTCCTCCGACCAGGTCGCGATCCCGGTACCGAGGTCGAGTTCCCAACTGCCGAGGCGGGCAATCTCCTCGGTCTTCTTCAAGCGTGCTTCGTTCCGGCGCAGGGCCTCCTCCGCGAGGTGACGGTCCGTGACGTCCTGCACCGTGGACACCATGAGGTTGTGGTCCGGCAACGGGATGTTGATGGCGGTGACAAATCTCTCGTTCCCGGCCGCGGTCGTGATGGGGACGTCCTCCCAGCACATTCGCGCCGGATCACCCGTCGCCATGTCGGCCAGGACCCGCGCTCGGATCTGCACGCGGAACGCCGCATCCCGGTACACCTTGTCGAAGAACTCCTCGACGGAGTGCAGACTGCCGCGCGGCTGCCCGTAGATCTCCTCGAACTTGCCGCTCGCAAACACGACCTTATGGTCGTGAATCGTGTTCACGGCAAACCCGATCGGGGCATTCTCCAGGATCGTCTCGATGTAGCGGCTCCGTTCCCGCAGGGCCTCCTCCGCCCGCTTGCGCTCGGAGATGTCACTGGCGATGTGTATGGCGCCGGCATACCGTCCGTCCGAATCCAGAATCGGGTCCGCCACGATGGCGAGCCACCGGTCCCCGTACGGGACTTCCGCGGTCTCGCGGCGGAGGCTCGCGCGGGCTTGCTGCAAGGGGCATCCCGGCATCGGACCCGGGGTCCCATGCACCAGGACGCAGCCGTGGTGCCCGATCATCTCGCCACCAGCGTGATGGAACAACCGCGCCGCGGCCCGGTTCGTCCGCAGAATCCGGTCCTCACGGTCCAGAATCCAGATCGCGTCGTTCGTCGCCTCCAAGGTGGCCTGCTCCGCGTGCGCCAGACGCTCCCATTCCCGCTGCGCCTGGCGGTGCTCGGCGACGGTCGTGCCCACCAGCAGCCCGAAGACCGCCGCGATCGCCAGGAACGACGGCCCCACGATCACGTCATCCAGCCAGTCCGGGGCGGAGGAGAAACCGCCCACAGGTCCCGCGACTACGAACGGGAGGGCCACCGCAGCCAGAATGAGCAGGGCGGTCGTCGCACCCCGCACCTCAAACCGGAAGGCCGCCCACAGCAGCACCGGGTACGTCAAGTGCGGGAGACACAGGGGAAACCACTCCTGCCCCGCCGGGGCGCGAAGGGCCAGGAACTCCAGCAGTGCCAATCCGACGCCGGAAGCCACGCCCTCCCAGAGGCGCCGCAGATTCCCCGTCTTCCACCCCGTTTTCAGCCCAGCCGCCCAACTGAGAAGAAACGGTGTGACCATGAGGTTGCCGATGCCCGCGGCAGCCGCCCGCCGATACCACGAAACCACGGGCGGCAGGGTCCCGGGGAGAAGGTCGCTGACGGCCGTCGCGGCCAGCGACATCAGGCCATTGCTCAGCCCGACAGCCAAGGCCAGGAAAGCCAGGACCTCCCGCACCCTCGTAAAGGCGGGAGGCGCTCCCAAGACACCCCAGAGCAGCCAAGTGCTCAGGACCGCATCCCCCGTCTGTGCCAGGGCAGAAACGATGCCTACGGCCCAGGGGGTGCCGGCCAGCAGTTCTGCCGCGAAACCGGCCCCCGTGAGCACCCCCGCCAGATACGGTCGCAAACTGCGCCGAGCGATCAGGAGAGCCGAGAGAGGAATGCCGGCGGGGGGCCAGATCGCCGCGGGGCCTTCCGGCGGGCGCAAGAATGACAGGCTGAGCCGCACCGCGATGAAATAGAGAATCGCCACGGAAATGAGGGACAGAAGATCCCGTCTCAGAGAGACACGCGAGGAAACAGGCTGATCGTTGTTCTCTTCCCTCATCAGAGTCCTCTGTGCCGCCGTAGTTCTGCGGACGCCATGCGTAAAGACATCCCCCGTCCCAGATTGTGAGAGCGCTCGTCGGCGGGGAGAAGCTTCGGGGCCTCTTTCCCGGATTCGGACGTACTGGCTCTCCAGGGATTCGGTCGCGCTGCTTGCCGCCCGTGCGAAAGCGCATTATTTCGGCGAAAGCTGGTGGAGGATATGGCATAATCGTCTCGTTGTCAAGTGGGTCAATTGCGAAGTGGCGTGTCTGTCTCACCGGCGACCGATGCGTCAGGCCGCTTGTGGGACCGCCGCGCCCCTTGTCGGGCGCGCGGCTTGTGCGCCAGGGGTGAAGGTCGGTAGATCGCCAAGACCAAGGGGTTGGATAGCCTGCTCTGGGTCTACGGGCCCAACCATGGTGAGAAGACCGCCGCGTATTATGCGGGGGATGAGTATGTCGATCTGCTGGGCCTGGATGCCTACACGGACTTCCTCGATCCCGAGCAGGTGCGCGGTTATGACGAGATTGTCGCGTTGAACAAGCCCTTCGGGTTCTCGGAATTCGGGCCGTATGGCTCGCGCAATCCCCCGGGCGACTATGACTATCGGCGCTTCCTGGAGGGCGTAAAGAAGCACTTTCCGAAGACCTGCTACTTCATGTGCTGGAATGCGAAATGGAGCCTGGCGACGAATCAGAACGTCAAGGAGATGCTCAGCGATCCCGCGGTGGCCAATCGGGATGAGCTGCCCAAGGAGTTGTTCTCGAGCGCGACCAGGTCGATTGCCGGTCCGCCCGTGGAGGGCAAATGGAAGCTTGTCTTCGGAGACAACTTCGACGGAGACAGGCTGGATTCGATCCGGTAGAGGTGTTCCTTCGTCCGCAGGAAGAGCGTCTTTCCGGAGACGGCGGCCGAGGCCATGAAACCGGCATCGAGCACGTTCGTCGCCAGGACCTCGCAGGTCCGCGCCGCCTTCAGGACCGTGGTCACGCCCTCCCGGCTGAAGCAGTAGATATGTCCCTCCGCATAGAGCAGCGACGCTGCGAAGTTCCCGCGGAGGCGCTCGCGCCATACCTGTTTGCCGGAGGCGGCTTCCAGGCAGGTGATGGTGCCGGTGTCGTTGATCATGAAGAACAGGTCATCCACCAGGACCGGGGACGGCGTCTGCGGCACCATACTGGCGGTCTTCCATACGACGTTCGGGTCGATCCGGCCGTCCGCGTTGGCGATCCGGACCGCGAGCAGCTCCGTCCGGCCGAAGCCGGTAATCATGTAGGCGATTCCCCGGCCGTAGACCGGGCTGGCGGCGCCGGAGAAAGCGGGCGTGGGGATCTTCCAGAGCTCGCGGCCGCTCCGCGGATCGTAGCCGTAGAGGGCCTTGGCGCCCACGGTGAGCATCTGCGTGTCCGCGCCGACGGTTACCAGCAGTGGTGTGGCGTAGGCCTTGCGGAGGTCGCCTTCGCTGATGGGCTTGCCGTCGGCGTCCAGGTCGTCCCAGTCCGCCGTCCGGTCGGTCTTCCATACGGTCCGGCCGGTCTCCTTGTCCAGCGCCACGAGGTACTGAACGTCCACGCCGTCCATGGTCAGGATCAGCAGATTCTCGAACACCGCGAGGGACGAGCCCGGGCCGCGATAATGCCGGCAGGGCAGGTCGTCACGCTTCCATAGTACGGCGCCCGTCTGGGTGTCCAGCGCCGCCGTGCCATAGCTCCCGAAGTGCACGTACAGGCGGCCGGGCTCGACGACCGGTGAGGGCGAAGCATAACAGTTGAGCGGATTGCCCAAAGGCTCCGGATGGTCGGCATGGAACAGCTTCTCCTGGAGGCGTATCCGGCCCGAGTCCGCGTCGACGCCAATCACAAAGAAGTCGTGACCATCGACCGTCGCGGTCGTCAACCATACCTGCCCGTCCATCACGACCGCAGTGGACCAGCCCCGGTGGGGGATGGGTGTCTTCCAGCGGATGTTCTCCTTCTCGCTCCAGCGGATCGGCAGGCCGAGGCCCGGTGGGGGCGAGTGATTATTCGCCCCTACAGCGCGGCCATCGCCCGAGGGCCCGCGAAACTGGGGCCATGGCGCCGAGGCCCAGGACGCGGGAACGATCAACAGAAGGGGTATTATGCACGGTCCAAATGGGTACTTCACTGTCATCATCCGATGTTCTGCACCAGCAACCTGTTATCGCTGCCCCCTCTTCCATCAGCCCCCGCACGATCCGGGTGGCCATCCTACCACAGCGACAGTCGGCCTTCAAGTCTGGTGATACCATGCTCTCTCAGGGCCAGCGCAAGGTCAGCCGGCGCCGCGGGTGGCAGCGGCAAGCGGAGTCTTCGGAGCCTGCCGATGGCGTTTTGCCTGTCCCGTGAGCCATCGGCAAGCTGCGCTTGCCGCTGCCACCCATCATAGGTCTTGCATATGAAGCAACCCACGTACCACGCACCGTCTTCATCTGTCTGGGCTTCACGGCGTGCGGAACAACGACTCGATCAATGCCAGGGTCTGCTCGACCAATTCGCGGCCGCCTTCGGGACCAATCTCGGTACTGGCGGGAACGGCGCCGTAGGCGCCGCCGGCGATGGACCGCTGCGTGGGCAGGTACGTGCCGGCGCCGGCCAGTTGGACCACGAAGGTCTGCACCGCCGGGCTCCGCTGCTGCATCCGGACGCCGTAGTCCAGGTACAATTCGAAGGGATTGGTGGCCAGGGCCATGTCGCCGAGGCGTAGAACGTGAACCTCGTACGAAAGTTTGGGGTGCTCCCGCTGCAGCTCGAAACGGTCGCGCACGCGTGCGCCCCGCATTGTCTGCTGATACGCCTGCGTGATCTCGGTGTACCACCTCTGCTTCTGCCTTGTCTGGGGCTGCTCTACGAGGGTGCGGCGCAGCTCCTCGTATCGTTGCCGCCAGCGCTGCGATTCGCTCACGGCCGCGGCCACGTCTTGGGTGGAGATCTGCCGCCGGGTGAGCTCCACCAGCGCCACACGGTGAGCGAAAACCGGATTCCACTCGATCGTCTTCTCCAGGTGGGGCAGGACCGACGTCACGGCATCGGCCAGGCGCTGGGCGATCTGTTGCCGACGATTCCGCCCCGTGAGACGCTCCATGCGCTGTTCCGCGTTCTCGCGCGTGCTGCCGCGGCCGATCAGGTGCGGCGACTGATCGCCGGCGGCGGAGGCCTGCGGCAACACGAAGAGCCGTTGGCCCAGCCGGCGGCGCAGCTCGGTGCGCGTATCGTGCCAGAAGTCCGCGCTGATCTGGTACAGATGCTCGCTGCACTGGGAGGGGCAGGCGACGTTGAGGACAACGCCGGTCAGTGTCTTGTCCCGATCCCACGTAAAGAGCAGGTTGACGGCGTGATCCTCGTACCCCTCGATATGGCTGAAATCGCCGCGTGCGGTCGGACCGTACAACTGCGACTTGCCGGAATCATAAGCCGTAAGCCGGTTATGGCCGACCACGGCGGACCCCAGGCCAAAGCCGAGGCCGCCGGGCCGGCGGCTTTTCCAGGCTCGCGCCACGGCGTCGGCAATGCGCGTAGCGGCAAACTCCCGGTACTCGTCCCCCGGCATGGCCTCCAACTCGATGCCCCAATCCGCCCACACCGGCGGAAGATCCCAGCCATAGCTCTGGGCCAGGGCGGCGTCCTGCGCCTGCGAGCGCGTGCCGAAGGCGGGCGCCGTGTGGGTATGCGTGGCATTCAGGAACACCTTCGCCGGATCCAGATCGGGTAAGAGGGTGCGCACGTGCTCCCGCACCCGATCACGCAGCTCATCGCCAATGGCGACCAGGTCGCAACTGACCAGGATGGCCCAGTCGTGCGTGGCTCCCTTCTTGACCGCTTCCAAGGCCAGAGCGGTGGCGGTCACAGGGTCCATCACTCCCTCGGAAACGCGGGCGTAGAATTGCCCGCGCAGCACGACCGGCCGGTCGGGCGTAATATCGACTGTGGCCCAACCGATGCACAGGTGATCCGGACCTGCGTCGTTCGCAAGAATTACTGCCGGCATCACCGCGAGGGCGATCAGCACCACGATGCGAAACAATGCGTTGGTATTCATGATTCCTCCCAGGCTTTCCAAGGTGGATCGACACACCGATACCGCATACCAGCGGTTCCGATGTTACCAGAGAACGGGAACGGATACAAATGCATGCCGTCCGGGCCGGACTTGACAATTGCCATGCTGGGCCGACAATACGAGCGCCAGGCCGGTGGATCGTTCACCGGATCGGCGACCGTTATCCAGTTCTTTCTGAATCCTCCGGAGCGCCGGGCATTCGCCACTTTGGCAAGGGAGACGACTCATGACCGAGAGTACAAAGCTGGCGGGCGTGCTCGGCGCCTGGCTCACGTGTGTGATGCCGGCGCTGACGGGGCTGCTGGGAGCAGAGGAATCGTTTGACTACTTCCAGAACTCCTGGAGCCTCATCGGGCTGAAGGACTATGCTCAGGCGACCCGTGTCACGCCGGAGAACGAGCTCCTGGTCAAGAACGCGGACGGCAAGGACGTGAAGGTAAGGATCTGCTATGGCCGGCAGTTGAGCCCTTTGAGCCGGACGCAGACGAAGCGACTCCTGGATGGCTGGCTGCCGGTGATTCTCATCACGAGCCAGGACGAATCGGTGCGCTATGACTTCACACTCTGGGCGACTCCGTTGCCCACGGTGAGAGACTGGCAGAGGGCCTTCGACGGGCCCAGTGAAGGAGAGAACTTCCTGAACTGGGTTCGCGTCAAGGTTACGAATGCCGGGGACGCGACTGCCGACGCGAAGTTGAAGATCGAGGGAGGCAGCCCGGCCCCCGGCCGCTCCCGCGATTTTGCGTGGTCGCTGGCTCCCGGCCAGAGTGTGGAAGCGGTGGTCCGCCTCCCGTTTTCTTCGCTGGAGGGTGACCCGGATTTTGCCGGGGAAGATGCGGCCCTTTGGCTCGATCGGACCGTTCGATACTGGCGCGGCGTTCTGGGACGGGGTACGCAGATCGAAGTGCCCTGCCGGAAGGCGACGGAGGCCTACCCGGCCTCGCATGTGTGTCAGTTGATCAATGCCGATCATGGCGAGCTGCATCCCGGGGAGGGTTTCTACGACCAGTTCTATATTCGTGATGCGGCGTATCAACTGATGTCCTTGGAGGAAGCCGGCCTGAGCGATGCCGCACGTACGGCCGTGGCCGGCTTTCTGAGTCGCCAACGGCCCGACGGCCGCTTCGAGTCCCAAAAGGGGCAACTGGATGCCAACGGCCAGGCCTGCTGGGCCCTGTGGCAGTACTACCGGGTCACGGGGGATCGTCCGTGGCTGACGGCGGTGTATCCGCAGATGCGCCGAGCGGCAGATTGGACGATGCAGGCACGCCGCCAGGGGCCTGCCGATTCTCCGTTTGCCGGCGTGCTGCCCAATGCCCTGGCAGATGGGGAATACCTGTGGGGCGGCAAGCACCACATCGTCGGCTACGACTTCTGGAACCTGCGCGGGTTGCTCTGTACGGCCGAGGCGGCGCGGGTCCTGGGCAGGACCCAGGAGGCGCAGGAGTTGACGCACGAGGCCGAGCTTTACCGCGCGGCTATCGACGCGGCCTGGGCCGGGACCGGGCTGGCGCATTTCCCGCCGAGTTGGGAGAAGGAAGGCACCCACTGGGGCAATACGGAGACGCTGTGGCCGACCGAGCTGTTTGACCGCGATGATAAACGCGTCGCGGCGCTGATCCAGGCCGTGCGGAATGACCACGGCGGCGGCTTCGTCGAAGGCACGATTCGGTGGCTGGGCCAGCCGGATGCCATTCATCCCTATATGTCGGCCTACACCACCATGGCCTCTCTCCTGTGCGGCGACCACCAGGAAGTCGTCGAGGACTTCTACTGGTACCTGCTGCACTCCACGGCGACCCATGCTTTTCCGGAAGGCATTTTCTACCAGAAGCGCCTGGCCTGGAGCGATACGATTCCCCATGCGCTGGGCGCTTCCAACTACGCGCTGCTGCTCCGGCATATGCTGGTTCACGAGCGAAGCGCGGAACTGCATCTCCTGATGGCGGTGCCCGACTGGTGGTTGAGTGAAGGTCAGGTCATCCGGGTCGAGCGGGCGCCCACCCATTTCGGTCCGGTGAGTCTGCGCGTGGCCGGGACTGCCACAGGGGTCGAGGTGAGATTCGATCCGCGCTGGCGCGAGCCGCCGCGACGGATCGTCCTGCACCTGCCGGAATCACGCCCGCTGGCCGTCGCTGTGACCGGTATGGACGTGGCCGTACGATCCCAGCAGAAGAACCGTTGGGATCTTCCCACGGTCATCCGGCTCTACCGCGAACGCGCTGGCCTGTCCGCGGAGGGAAGTAGTCCAACCGCCATGCCTCCTGCCACGTCACCTCGAAACCTTTCTCGGTAAACCGAAGAGGCAGCCAGAGGTAGCGGGAATCGGGAAGGTTGGTCTTGTTCCACCGATCGGCCATGAAGATGAAGGCTTCGGTCCGGCCTGCCACCGGAAACACAAAGGTGCTCTGTCCGCCGAAGGTCCCTTCTGCTCCTGGGCCTCGGCAGGGATTCCCCAACTCCGTCCACGGCCCCCAGATCGAGTCCGCCACCGCGGACCGCGCGGGGTTCGGGTCCCAGCCGGTGCAGCCGGAGGCCAGGAACCAGTATCTGCCCGCGTGCTTGAAGACGACCTGCGCCTCCATCCGCCGCTTCACGAACACGCGCGCGAAGGTGCCGCTGTGCCGGAGGTAGTCGTCGGTGAGCAGCGAGATGTACGTCGTATCGTTGTTCTCCGAGGAGTAGATGCGATACGCCTTGCCGTCGTCGTCCTGGAACAGGGTCTGGTCGCGACTGTCCTGTCCTTCGGGCCGGACACTCCCCAGGTAGAGGAAGGGACCCGTCGGCCGGTCCGCCGTGGCGACGCCGGCCCGCGCCGACTTGTAGTCCTCGCTGTCGATATGCATCCACATGACGAACTTCTTCGTGCGCGGATTGAATACCACCTTGGGCCGCTCACAGACCTTGGCGGGATGCAGGTCATGGTTCGGATCCTCGGGCACCGCCTTCAGCACCAGTCCCTCATCCTTCCAGTTCAGGAGGTCTTTGGATGAGTAGCAGCGCACTCCCGTGACATCCACGCGATAGCCGTCCCAGGCCCGGGTGGACTCCGGGAGCCACGTGCGGCCCTCTTTGTTCTCGCCGTACCAATAGTACACGCCTTCGTGGAACAGCATGCCGCCGCCGTGCGCGTTGATGGGCCGGCCCGTTGTGTCGAGCCAGACCTCACCCGGCCTGATGGACCCGGCGGATTGGGCGGATTTGCCTTCGGCCGCCGGGAGGAGTGTCAGCGGCATCAGCAGCCATGAAACCAGAATTGCCGGCGTCGTTCTCATGATGGTTGCTCCAATTGGAACCATTCGGTCGCACGTTCTCATGTTCATCTCCGCCTACAGTACCGTCTCTATCCCTGCGACTCCAGCGTGAATCACTCTGGTCGCCTGGCCCGGGCAAACGCCCAGTCAGCGGGCACCCACTGGCCGCGTTCCACAGGGCCATTTGCGGGACTTTGGGATCGCCCTGGGTTGAGTGGCCCAGGCTCTTGTGTGTCCCGGGGCGGCCCGATACGATGCCCTCTGGTCGGCGTACGATGACAGAGGCGTTCAGGATGGAGAACGAACCGTGAAGAAGCTCGGCACATTGTTTCTGCAGGGACTGGTGGCGATCCTCCCGATCGCTCTGACCGTCTACCTGGTCTATTGGCTCGCGGCGTCCGCGGAAGCGGTGCTCGGCCGGGCCATGCGGTTCGTCATCGGCGATCACTACGTCCCCGGCCTGGGGGTGTTGGCGGGAGTCCTGATTACCCTGGGGATCGGCTTGCTTCTGAGAATCTGGCTGTTCCGCAAGGTGTTCTCCCTGGGCGAGATGGTATTGCAGAGAATCCCGGGTATCAAATCCCTGTACGGTTCCATCCGCGATATGGTCGGGTTCTTCGATGCCTCGAAACCGCGGGGGTTCGACCAGACGGTCATGGTCGCCCTGGGCGACGAGAACGTGCGCCTGATGGGCCTGGTGACGCGCGAGGACTTCCGGGATCTGCCTGGGGGTATTGGCGACGAGCAGACCGCGGCCGTTTATCTGCCGATGAGCTACCAGTTGGGTGGTTTCACCGTCATGGTCCCCAAGGCCAGGATCCGGCCGGTCGACATGACCGTGGACCAGGCGATGCAGTTCGTGCTGACCGCCGGCGTCTCGGCCCAGAGCAAGAAGGGGTAATCGGAGTGTCGGACCTCGGCGGGTACAGGGGATGTTCAAAATTGCCACCCCTGTTCCTCACCCTTGGAGGGTTGGGTTCGTCGCCCCATCCCTGTAGAGGTGAGAAACAGGGTGGCAGCGGCAAGCGGAGTCTTCGGAGCTTGCCGATGGTATCGGCGCACAGGCAGGAACCATCGGCAAGCTGCGCTTGCCGCTGCTACCCATCGCAAACCTTGAAGGCAACGAAGTCTACGCACCACTTTCACCGGGGTGGGTTCGTCGCCCTTGGAGGCTATCCCAAAACTCGCACGCCTGGTATGTCATGGCGAGCGAAGCGAAGCCATCTCAATCCCTGGGGTTGAGATGGCTTTCCCCGCCTCCGCGCCGGCAGGCTGGCGGCGCTCCTGGCAATGACATTCAGCGTTTTGAGATCGTTTTTTAGTGGCCGCGCCATTCGCCGAGCATGCGTTTGAGGCGGTGCAGAATGCCGTCCCGCGCCAGCTCGGGCGGGACCAGCGCCGAGGCCCGCAGCTTTTCCAGGGACTGAGCGTTCGCCGCCGCCCGAGCGGCCGCCAGGTCCGACAGCACCCGGGGAATCTCTTCCCGCACCGACAGCAGGTGTGCGAAGGCACAGCGATCGAATTCGAGCAACTCACAATTCGTGAGCGCCGTCATGGTGGCGCTCCGCGGCAGGCCCGTCAACAGGCTCATCTCGCCGAAAAGGGCGCCGGGCTGCAGCTCGAACTCGATCGGGTGGGCGGCATCGGAATTCGCAATGCTGCCCTGCACCTTTCCCTGGACCAGGACATAGAACGACTCGCCGTGCTCGTTCTGGCGCATCAAAACTTCGCCATGGGTGAAGCGGGTGCGTTTGACGTTCCGGGCCACCGCTTTGAGCTCGTCCCGGCTGAGCATGCAGATGCCATCGGGACCGGCCATGAGCTTGCGCCCGAAGTCGCTGCTCAGCAGGTCGTCCACGCAGTGCTCGATTTCCGATGCCAGCGGTTTCTCAAAACGCTGGGCATGGACCGCCTGCATGAAGTTGTCGAGCATCCGGCCGCTCATCGGGAACGGGATCTCGATGCCCCGGCGGTTGAACTTGTACCAGATCATCCGCATCACGTGCCCCTCGACGACGGTGCGCCGTTCGTACTGCTTCGACCAGAACCGCAGCACGTAATTGATGCCGAAGTCGTTGAAGGCGGTCACGTAGGCCTCCGGGATCGGCTCTTTCTCGACCATCGGCACGCTCTGGGCGGCCTCGACCAGGGCGGCGATGACGTCGCCGGGGGCATCGCCGTAACTGGCCGAGACCGGTACATCGTGCCGGCGCAGGTTGGTGGGCGAGGAGAAATTGCGCAGGATCGTGTCGGCGAGCTTGCCGTTGGGGATGATCACGATGTGCCCGCCGGTTGTGCGCAGCCGCGTCTCGCGCCAGTTGACCAGGGTCACTTGGCCGACCGTACCATCGACCTCGATCCAGTCACCCACCGCCAGGGACCGGCAGGCGTGCAGGGACATGCCCGCCAGCAGGTTGCCCAGGACGCCCTGCATGGCGAAGCCGATGACGCCGGTGACAATCGCGGTGGAGGTGAGCAGTACCCCGATTTCGTGACCGACCTGATAGCGGATCAGCAGGAAGGCCACGCCCAGCATGACCGCCAGGCGCAGCAGGCCGCGGCTGAGTCGGCTGAGTGGACAGGGCCGCCCGAGCTGCACAAACGTCTCGACCAGCAGCCCCTCGACCAGCCGCGCCAGGGCGTAGATGCCCCAGAACATCAGCCAGGCTTGCTGATACTTGGCACGCGTCTGCATTGCCTCCGTGCGGCCGAGCCAATAGATCACCGGCAGAGAAAGCACGACCACGAGCAGAGAGAAGGCCACGTAACTCAGCACCACCCCGGCAAACTGCCGGCCGGAGCGCCGAACCGATTCAATCCCTTCGCTGGGCGTATACCGGCGCCGCAGAGGGATGATCAACAGATACGCAGCAAACAGTACTCCCAACGCCAGGGCGACATTCTGGATGTCGGGCAGCACGGGCTCCAACGCTTTGAGCATGGGCATTCCTTACCTACCGATGGTCAGCCATTGTCCCGCCCGTGCCAGCATGCTGCCGGGCGAGCGGTTTTTCACTTGCTGTTCCAGAGCACGCAACGTCTTGTCATCCGCCTCCGGGGCGTGGTGTCCCAGCAGCACGCGCGACACGCCCGCGGACCGGGCCAGATCCAGGTCGTCCTCCCAACTGCTATGTCCCCAGCCGGCAAACGCTTGCGCCTGGGCCCGGGCGAAGTGCGCATCGATGATGAGCAAATCGGCCGGCTTGGGCTCGCGGCACAGCGCCAGGAACGCCGTCTCGTCCGCAGCCGTTCGCTTCTGCCATTCGAGATCGGTGGCAAAGACCACCGAGGCGTGCTGGTCGTCATCGATCCGGTAGGCGAGACAGCCACCGGGATGAGGGACCAGGCAACCGCGCACGCGCAAGCGGAAAAGGGGACATTCTACTTTTTCATCCTTCCTATCGGGGCCGACTGAAAAAGGAGAATGTCCCCTTTTCCGTTCCGCCGGGAACGCGGCGAATTCGATTTGTGCGCTCATCCGCTCGACCGGCAAGGGCCAGTACGGCGGCGCCAGCAGACGCGTCACCGCGTCCCGCACGCTTCCATCGGCGAAGGTCGGCCCCAGCAGCCGGAAGGACCAGCCCGACCGGTAGAACAGGGGGTTCATGGTCAGTCCCGCCATGTGGTCGAGATGGTAGTGCGAGAACAGCACGGTCACCTCGCCCGGGTCGGTCTCGGCCAGTTGTTCCGCGACGGCATGCATCCCGGTCCCGGCATCGAGCACGAGACGCTCCCCGTGCGACCCGACGAGCAGCAGCGACGTCGTGTCGCCGCCGAACTCCGCGAAGGCGGCCCCGGTGACTGGCCGGCTGCCGCGCATGCCGCCGATGAAAAGTCGCAGGCTCATTTTTCCGTCAACCCCCATACCCCGTCCCAGGAGGCGGGTGGATGAGCCGACAAGTCCGTACAGCGCTGGGCGTAGCGCTGGGCCGCCGGGTCGTCGGGCAATTGCACGAAAACCTCCCTCGCCCCGGTGAAATCCCCGGCGCGAAAGCGCGCCAGGCCGGCGGCAAACGCCTCCCAGCCGGCCGGCACCGGATCGGACGCGAATCCGGTCAGCTCGTACACCGGCACGGCGGTCTTACGGCCCACCACCCGCAGGTCCGCCAGTTGGCGGGCACGGAACTGGGGCGACGCCAGGCGCCACGTGGTCCCGGAAACCATGGTCTCCGTGCCGAACGCCTTGTTGGCGCCCTCCAGGCGGGACGCGAGATTGGCGGCATCCCCCAGGATCGTGTAGTTGAAGCGTTTGCGGGAGCCCATATTGCCCACGACGACCTCGCCGGTATTGAGGCCGACGCGCATTCGCAGCGCGGCGCCGGTCCGCTGCTGGTAGGTCTCCCGTAACTCGGCCAACCGCCGTTGGCAGCGCAGTGCCGCCCGGCAGGCCCGTACGGCGTGATCCGCCTGCTCCAACGGCGCGTTCCAGAACGCAATGATCGCATCGCCCTCGTATTTGTCCAGCGTGCCGCCCTCGTCCATGATGATGTCGGTCATCTCGCTCAGATAATCGTTGAGCAGGGCGGTCAGCTCGACCGGGCCCAGCCTCTCGGAGAACGATGAGAACCCCGCCAGGTCCGTGAACATGATCGTCAGTTCGCGTTTCTCGCCGCCCAGTTCCAGGTGCTTGGGATCGCGGATGATCTTCTCGATCACGTCGCCGCTGAGGTAGTGGCGGAAGGCCTGCTTGATGAACGCCTTCTGGCGTCCCTCGGCCCAGTAGTTTGCGGCCAGGGCGCCGACCAATCCCAGGGCCGACGCGGTTCCGTGCGCGGCGACCGGCCACCACTGTCCCTTGGCATATGCGCCAAAGCCGATGGCGATCGGCACTCCCAGCCAGACCACCGAGAGCGATCCGGCCTGCCACCACCGGCCGCCGTACGTCAGGGAGACCGCGGCGGCGACGGCGGTTGCCATGACGCCCAGAATCACCAGGGAGGTGGCGGCCTCGCTGATGAACGAGCCGGTGAGCAGGTTGTCCACGAAGGTCGCGTGCAGGACGACGCCGGGGCATTTGGGGTTGACCGGGATGGGCCGCAGGTCCAGCAGAGCCGGGGCACTGCACCCCACGAAGACGTAGCTGTCTTTGAAGATCTCCGGCGCCAGAGCAGGTTTCTCCCCCTCACGCAGGCGCAGCTCGGATTGGATGACCTCCGCCGCATTGATCGCGTTGGGCAAGCCGCGGTGTCCCTTGAAACGCGGGATGACGCGACCGTTCCGGTCGAGCGGGACGATCTTGTCGCCGATCTGCAGTTGCCGGCCCGAGGTCGTGGGAACTACCGGTTCCCCACGGGCCGCCAGGCAGACGGCCAACCCCAGCGCCGGGATGTCGGCCCCATCGAAACGGCA
>JALORE010000473.1 GCA_025459125.1 Planctomycetota bacterium
GTCCCTACCGCGCAAGGATCTTTCCGAATCCGTATTAGACCCATCAGCCCGCCCGGGTGGCAGCGGCAAGCGGCGTCCTCGGAGCTTGCCGAGAGCGGATGGGGGAACCATCGGCAAGCTCGCGCTTGCCGCTGCCACCCGGCCATCGCCGAAGTCGTTTGTCAAGAAGCCATCATGCGGCGACTTTCAGAACGGCCGTGTCCGCGGGAGGCCGCGCGGCACTCGGATGCCGCCGCAGGACCCAGAGGGCGCAGAGGCCCGAGAGAACGTATCCCGCCGGCGTGACCTTCAGAACGGGACCTGTGCCCACCCAGTCGGCCAGCCGCGTGCAGACCATCAGGAAGACTGCGGCGACGCCCCAGGTGCCGCCGACAATGAAGGCCATGCGCTGGCCGAGATTGAGTCCGCGTGCGTGCCGGGCCAGCGTGACGGTCAGGATGTAGGCGGACATGGACGAGAAACCGACGCCGAACAGCAGCCAGGCCGCCCCCGCACGGTCGGCGAATACCAGGTACAGCACAATGAACGGCGTGGAAAGCAGGAAGGCCCAGGCCGTCGCCGGCAGATTGCCCCGGCGGTGGGCGATGGCGGTCCACACGAAGGGACCCACCGTGCTGCCCCAGCCGAACATGGCGGCCGAGACGCCGCCAAACACGAGGGTGAAGCCCATTTCATGAAGCCAGGTCGGCACCAGTTGCAGGATGACCGTCGTCGAGATCGCGGCCGGAACTCCGATCACAAGCACCTCCCAGAACGGAAGCACCGCGCCGGCCGTCTGGGCCGCGTGTCCATTGCCGTTCGGCGCCTGGGGCTCAACCGCCAGACGCACCCGGGACACCGCGATCGCCACGATCCCCACCACCAGACAGGGGATGAGCGGATAGAGCCCCTTCAAGCCGTAGGACGACACCAGGGCGGCCGAGATCGCCCCGCCGCTGGCGAAGCCGAGAAAGCCCGCCGTCATGAAGATCGCCGTGCTCAAGGCCGGGGAGATCCGATCGAGCGTATGCACGGCCCGCAGTCCCTCCGGGTGGGCCACCGCCACCCCCGAGCCGCTGATCACACCCAGCCCGACGAGCACCGCAATACCGGCCGGCGACCGGGGCGCCAGTGCCATCAGGCAGATAAAGGCGGCCAGGACCACGCCCAGGTGCAAAAAGAAGGGCCGGGTCTTGTCCGGTCGCAGGTGGCCGGTGAGAACCTGCGCGCCGTTGGAGGCCAGCGGCACCGACGCCAGGACGAGACCGCCGACCGCCAGGGTGATCTGGAAGTCGTGGCAGATCACCGGCAGGATCGCCGGCAGGACGTTCCCGAACATGTCCACGAGGAAATGAACGCCCGAGAGAACCGCCAACTGCATCCACTGCGTCCGTACGCCGGGCCGCAACTCATCGACCACTTGGTTCATAGATACCCTGCCGATCTCCGACGCCGTTACGCGCAGAAAGGACAGAGCATACCGATTTCCCCGGCCAACGCAATGGGCAGGGAGTCACAAGCAGGGCAAACACAAAGTGAGCCGGTGCCCGGGTGGCATCGTCAAGGGGTCCCAAACGCGATGAATCGCGTTTGGGACCCCCATGCGCAGCTTGGCGATGGTGGATTTCCCATACATAGAACCATCGCCAAGTACGTCCTGACCCCGCCTCACATACGCCGCAGGCCCTGGATCTGGCGCAGAGGCCCGCGTAGCGATACCAAGAGGGCCCGCGTATCGGCCTGCCGCGCGTGCCCCAGCCAGCTTGCGATGCGCGACCGCAGATTCTCGGGGGGACGCCGTTCCCAACGGCGTAAGCGTTTTCGGAACCGCCGGACGTTCTCTCCGGTCAACCGCCGATGGGACGGCTGCACAACCTGACCAAGAAACCTGTGGGCAATATCAGCGGGGGCAATCTGGACACGCTTGGGATGCAGCTTGAGCCGACAGGAGGCGAGGAAACTCGATAATGCGCTCCGCCACTCCTGAAGCTGCCGCTTCGAGTCTGAGAATAGCGCAAAATCGTCGACGTACCGCACGTAAGCCTCGCACCGGAGACTCTCCTTAACGAAGTGGTCGAAAGGGTTCAGGTAGAAGTTCGCGAAGAACTGGCTCGTCAGGTTGCCGATCGGCAGCCCGCGGCGCCGCGAGAGCGCTGTGAGGAGATCGTCACCCGGGAAGTAGTCACACACGAACTCCTGATCGTTGCTGCCATCGATAATCCGGTCGATAAGGCACCGCGTGCCGGTGTCGGCGATCCGCCGGTGCAGCATTCCCTTGAGAATCTCGTGATCGATGGAGGGGAAGTACTTCCGGATGTCACACTGGAGCACGTAACGATGGCGCCGCAGAAACCACTGGAAGCGTCTGATCGCACGGTGTGTCCCTTTGCCGACACGGTTGGCGTAGGAGTCATAGATGAAACCACGCTCCAGCAGCGGGCCGATGACATTGATGAGGGCGTGATGAACCACGCGATCCCGGAACGGCGCCGCACTGATCAGCCGCGGCTTCGGCCGGTAGATGGAAAAGGTGTGGTATGCTCCCGGCTGGTAGGTTCGGTCCGCGAGTTCCTGTTGGAGTTCCCATAGGTGGTCCTCCAGCCGGCGGAAGAAGAGGATCACGTTCGGCCTCTCGCGTTTGCCTTGGGCCGCCTGGTGGGAGGCAGCGAGGAGATTGCCAAAGGAGACGATCTGCGGGAACAGGTTCTTATGACTCTTCATGGTAAACAGGAGGGTTGCCCGTTCGAGCGAACTCTACCAGGGCAACCCGCCCCGGTCACTGTTCGGGCTTACTCCGGCCGGGCCGAAGCCTCACCCAGGCACAAGGATCCATGTCATGCCCGGGCCGCGGTCCGGCGTTCCGTGAAACGGCCGGCATCAGGGCACGGGGGCTGGGCCGCCCAGCGTGGGCATGATTGGGAGCACACCACCCGAAAACCCACATTGTTGTTGCGGTTGTCGGGATTGTTGTCGTTGCGGCCGGAACGACCGAGATTGTCCTCGTTGTTGTTCCAGGAGCCGCCACGCAACGAACGGGCTCCATTCGGTCCTTGTCCTTTCACTCACGCCCTTTCCGCTCGGGGACTCTTGATCCAGCCGCCGAGCATGCGCCCCAATTCCACGAGTTTGCCGCTGCCGTACTCATACGACTTCAGATTGATGAAACGCATCTCGTAGCTCAGGCGGAATAACAGACGCAGCCGTGCCAGGGCTTCATCCGCCCGGCGCAGCAGCGGCAGCTTGTCCTGACGCATGTTGGCCACCGTGGTCATCTCGAGAAACTCGAGGACGGCGTTCTCGATCTTGGCCGCGACACTGAACCGGTAGCTCTTCGGGAACTTGCCGGTATGATCGAGCAACCACTTGGACAAATCATACCCCCTCTTGATG
>JALORE010000223.1 GCA_025459125.1 Planctomycetota bacterium
TGCCCACGGAGGCCGAATGGGAATATGCCTGCCGGGCCGGCACGACCACCGCGTACCACACCGGGGACAAACTGCCCGACGAATTCCGCAAGAATGCTTCGAATAGCTGGTTTCCCGCCCGGCAAGGGCCCAACGAGGTGCCGCCCTTGCACGTGGGCCGGACAGCTCCCAATGCCTGGGGCCTGATGGATATGCACGGCAATGTCGAGGAATGGTGCCTGGATTGGTACGGGCCGTACGACGCGGCCGCTCAGATCGATCCCGTCGGGCCCGCCGACGGCGACTACCGTGTCACGCGCGGCGGCAGTCATTCGACGAACGTGGAGTGGCTCCGTTCCGCCAACCGCCTGGGTACCTTGCCCCAGGACAAGCACTGGCTGATCGGTTTTCGCGTGGCGGGTGGCGAAATGCCCAAGACTGCGCTTGGGGCGGGTGTACCTCTGCGGCGGTGGGCGCGGGATGTGCAACAGGACAAGGCCGACTGGACAAAAGGCCCCGACCCCACGAGGCCGCACTTCAAAGGCCCGATCACGTACGTGAAGGTCCCGGCGGGCGCGGATGGTCCGCTCTACTCCCGGCACAATCATTGCCCCGCGCTGGCCGGCTGTCCCAACGGGGACCTGCTGGCGGTCTGGTACACTTGCCGGACGGAACAGGGACGCGAACTGGGGATTGCCGCCAGCCGGCTGCGGCGCGGCAGCGACCAGTGGGACGAGCCCGACGTGTTCTGGGGCGCCCCGGACCGCAACGACCACGCGTCGGCCCTGTTTGCGGATCGCGACGGCACGATCTGCCATTTCAACGGCCTGGGCGCGGCCGGCACCTGGGGGGCGCTGGCCACGATCATGCGGACCTCCACCGACAATGGCGCCACCTGGTCGAAGGCCCGGCTGATCATGCCGGAGCATGGTCTGCACCACATGCCCATCGAGTCGGTCTTCAAGACGAACGAAGGCTGCCTGATTGTTCCCTGTGACGCGGTGACCGGTGGCAGCGGCGGTTCGGCCATCCTCATCAGCAGGGACAATGGTCAAACCTGGACCGACCCGGGCGAGGGAGGCGAAGCGCCGAAATTCGCACAGGGTGGTCCCGGGGCCTGGATTGCCGGGATTCACGCCGGCGTGGTTCAGCTCAAAGACGGCCGGCTCCTGGCGCTGGGACGCGGCGATACCCTGAAAGGGAAGATGCCGATGAGCCTCTCGTCTGACCTGGGCCAGACATGGATATATCAGCCCAGCCCGTTCCCGCCCCTCGGCGGGGGACAGCGGCTCGTGCTGACGCGCCTGAACGAAGGACCGATCCTGGTGTGTTCCTTCGCCGCGAGCGTCGAATTCACCGATGCGACGGGGACCAGACGGACCGGCTCAGGCCTGTTCGCGGCCTTGAGCTACGACGAGGGTGCGACCTGGGACATCCGCCGGTTGATCACTGACGACGGCCCGCCACGCCAAATCGACGGCGGTGGCAATACCGGCAAGTTCATTCTGAGCGCGAGCTCGGCCGAGCCGCGCGGCTACATGTCCATCCATCAGACGCCCGACAATATCGTTCACTTGATCAGTTCGAAGCAGTACTATGCCTTCAACCTGGCCTGGTTGAAGGCGGCCCCCCCGGCGCCGCCCGGGCCGTAGGGAAGAACGATGATCCGCCCGCACCGACAGGCGCGGGAACACGAGAGCAGTAGAGGCTTCATGCAAGCAACGTACTTTGCCGGCACTGAGGGAATTGTGGCATGATCTCACCGTCGAAACGAACGAACCAGGTTTCCCAGACCGAAGACCGAAGACCGAAGACCGAGGATGGAAGTTCGAAGAAGAGACTGTCCTCTGCCGACCGTCCTCCGGCCGCCGGCCGCGCGGATCTGCCCCGGCCTCTGTGCGGCATCATTCCTCCCATGGTGACACCGCTGCGGGACCGCGACACGCTGGACGAGGCGGGCCTGGAGCGGCTCCTCGAACACATTCTGGCCGGCGGTGTGCACGGGCTGTTCATCCTGGGCACGACCGGCGAGGCCCCGAGTCTGAGCTATCGGTTGCGGCAGGAGTTGATCGAGCGCACCTGCCGGCAGGTGAACGGCCGCCTTCCTGTCCTGGTGGGCATCACGGATACGGCGTTTGTGGAATCCGTGCGGATCGCCGGCATGGCGGCCGAAGCCGGCGCCGCCGCCGTCGTGCTGGCCCCGCCGTACTATTTCGCCGCCAGTCAGAAGGAGTTGCTGGAGTACCTGGGACATCTCGTGCCGCAGTTGCCCCTGCCCTTGTTCCTCTACAATGCACCGACGCACACCAAGGTTGTCTACGAAGTAGAGACGGTCCGCCGGGCCGCGGAGCTGCCCGCCATCGTCGGCCTCAAGGACAGCTCCGCGAACATGATCTACTTCCAGCGTCTGCTCACACAATTCCGGGATCGTTCGGATTTCACTCTGCTGGTCGGACCGGAGGAGTTGCTGGGCGAATGCACCCTGCTGGGCGGCTGCGGCGGCGTCAGCGGCGGGGCCAACCTCTACCCGCAGCTTTACGTGCAACTCTATGAAGCCGCCCGGAGCCGCGATCTCGACCGCCTTGCCGTTTTGCAGCAACAGATCATGCGGATCAGCAACGGCATCTATTGCCTGGGCTCCTCCGGCTCGAGTTACCTGCGCGGCCTCAAGTGCGCCTTATCCATCCTGGGGATCTGCGACGATTTCCTGGCGGAGCCGTTCCAGCGGTTTGAGCCTCCCGAGCGTGCGCTCGTCGCACAAGCATTGCGTGGTGTCGGATTGCTGGACGGCCCAGAGGCCCAGCCATGCCGGTCGAAGCCCTGATCAGTTATATCGCCCCGGGCGCGCCCGCGACCCGGCGGCCCGCGCCGGGCAACGAACCCTTCCTGCGCCCGGAGGTTGGCTTCACGCCGCGGTGGTACCGCGAAGCGTTAGGGATCGATTTCGGCCGGCGCTGGCACACGGATGTCCGGTACCGGCGCCAGACGCTGCGCGCCATGCGCCATGAGCTTCGTCGTCGTTTTCCCGGCACGCGGATCGGCGGGATCGACCGGCCGGAGGCCCCGTTGGATCTGCTGACCGGCGTCTTCGGTGCCTGCACCGTGGCCGGCATCTTCGGCCTGCCCATCGTCTATTCCCCGGACAACTGGCCCAATGTGGAACACCGGTACCTCGGCCGTCAGCAGATGGCCGCGTTACGGCCGCCCGACCTCGCGGTCAATCCGGTCTTCCAAGACTTGCTCCGGCAGGTGGATGAGATCCAGGCGCTGGAAGGACAGGTCGTTGGCTTCATCAACTGGCAGGGGATCCTCAACAACGCGCAGCGGTTGCGGGGCCAGGACCTGTTCCTCGACCTCTACGAGGCGCCCCAGGCGGTCCATCATCTCTTCGACGTGATCTGCGCCACCACGATCGACGCGATCCAGCGTCTGCAGGAACGCCAGCGTGCCACCAGTGTGGACTACCGTTTCGCAACCATCAGCAACTGCCTGGTGAACCTGATCGCGCCCAAGCAGTACGAGGAATTCCTGTTGCCCTGCGACCAGCAGATTGCTGGGGCCTTCGAGACGCTGGGAATTCACAACTGTGCCTGGAACGCTACGCCGTACTTGGGGCTGTACGCCACGATTTCCAACCTCGGCTATATCGACATGGGGATCGGCTCGGACTTGGCCAAGGCCCGCGCGTCGGTACCGGTGGCCCGCCGGGCCCTCATGTACACGCCCATGGACCTGGCGAACAAATCTCCGGCGGACCTCCGCGCCGATTTCGAGCGCATCGCGCGCGAGTATGCGCCCTGCGACGTGGTCTTGGCGGATATCGACAGCGGCACCCCCGACCGGCGGGTGCTCGATGTGATGGCGCTGTGTGCGGAATTGAGCGCGAGATACGACACGAAGACCTGTCTCCGGACCCAGAGATAAGAGCCTCAGTCGATTCATCCCCGCGATCCATCGCCCGCTCCGATTGTGCCCCCGCGCGCCTTGGTCCCCAGTGCCGCAGGCAGGAGAGCCGGCCCTGGAATCTGGGAGAATCTGGGTAGATTGTGCTTGTCGTCACGATACGACAGGTGTATAAAGACGGCTCGCCATAAGGGTCGGGGTTTGATGTACTACTTCAGGAATATCTGCCAGGCAATTCGAACGGTGGCGGCGGGTCTACGTGTGACCCTGCCGTACCACTTCGCGCGGACGGTGGTCGTGCAGTACCCCGAGGTCGAGCCGACGGTGCAGGGCCGCTACCGGGGGTTCCACGCCTACCAGATCGAGCGGTGCATTGGGTGCGAGGCTTGTGCCAAGGCCTGCCCGGTCGGGTGTATCCATGTTGGCAAAAGCGGGCCGCGCAAGATGGACAAGAGCCGCGATCTCGCCGTGGGCGGCGCGCTCACCGAGTACCAGATCGATTATAATACCTGCCTGTTCTGTGGGTTATGCACCGAGGTGTGTCCGACCGCGTGCCTGCGAATGGGCTCGCTCCACGACAGCTCCTGCTATCGGCGTCAGGACCTGGTGGTCGACTTCGTCCGGCTCGCCAAAGAGGGCCGGCGGACGCTTCTGCCCATCTGGCTGGCCAAGGCGAATCTGCCGGGCTGGGCGGCCCGGGTCCGCGACTACTGGCGGAACCTCGACCGGGACCGACGTGAGTGGATGGCCCGGGCGGACGATCCGCGGTACTGCGGCGAACTGGCCCAGGCGGCCGTGCCTCCGCCCGCCGCGCCGCCGGCTGCGTCCCGGCCGCAGGAAGGAGCCGCATGACCGAATCCACCCGTTTCGCGCTGGAGGTGCTGCTGTTTGCGGCGGTCGGTACGGCCTTGGGGCTGGGGGCACTGCTGTTTGGGATGCTCCTGCGTCCGAAGAACCCCGGCGGCCTCAAGAACGAAATCTACGAGTGCGGCGAACCGACCGTGGGGCCGGCGTGGGTCCAGTTCGATCTGCGCTTCTACGTTGTGGCCCTGGTGTTTGTCGTCTTCGATGTGGAGATTGCCCTGCTGTATCCCTGGGCGGTCGTCTATCAGGAGTACATCGCGCAGGGTCTGGGTTCGGCGGCATTCTGGGCGGTGGCCTTTTTCCTGGGTCTGATTTTCCTCGGGTTTCTATATCTCTGGCGCTTTGGGTACCTCGATTGGGTCCGCGCCAGCGGGAAGGAGCAGGGTGAAGTTTGATGGTTGATTCTTGATGGTTGATTTGAAGAAGCGTCCGCGCGGCAGGCTTCTGAAAGCAAAAGTCAAACATCGAAGATCAGACTTCTCTTGGGATTCTATGGGTTTGATTGAAGGCATCTTTGAGCCAGGGTTGATCGTAACGAGCGTGGATTGGGTCCTGAACTGGTCGCGGCAGCGGTCGATTTTCCCGATGACGTTCGGGATCGCCTGCTGTGCCATCGAGATGATGGCGGCCGGAGCAGCCCGGTTCGATCTGGATCGCTTCGGGGCGGGGGCCTTCCGGGCCACACCCCGGCAGGCGGACCTGATGATCGTCGCCGGTACCGTAACGTGCAAAATGGCCGAGCGGCTCCGGCGGCTCTGGGAACAGATGGCCGAGCCGCGGTTTGTCATTGCCATGGGCGCCTGCGCCATCAGCGGCGGACCCTATCACCTGCATGCCTATCACGTGGTCAAGGGCGTCGATCAGATTGTCCCGGTCGATGTTTACATTCCCGGGTGCCCGCCCCGGCCGGAGGCTTTGATCGAGGGTCTCCTGCGACTCCAGGACAAGATCAGCACCCGGACGATTGCGAAACAGGCCCAAGGGTGAAATCAGAGCGATGAATTCCACCGAGATCATACAACTTCTCCAGCAGCAGCAAGGCCCGGCGCTCGCCGCGGCGGTGGCCGACGGTCTGCATCCGCACGTGGTCGTCCCGGCGGACCGGCTGATGGCCGTCGCGACGGTTCTCCGGACCGACTGGCGCCTGCGGTTCGACCTGCTGCGGTGTATCTCGGCCATCGACTGGCCGGCGAAGAACACGATCGAGCTGTCCTACGATCTGCTCGCGACCGCACGGGGCCATAGCTTCGCGGTCAAGGTCCTGCTGGACCGCGCCAACCCCCGGGTCGAATCGCTGCGGGGGATCTGGCCGGCGGCCGAGTGGCACGAGCGGGAGGCGTTCGACCTGATGGGCGTCACCTTCCTGCACCACCCCGATCTGCGGCGGATCCTGCTGCCGGAGGACTGGGTCGGTCACCCGCTGCGCAAGGACTACCAGTACCCCACAGAATACCAGGGCTTGCAGCTCAACCCATGAACGAGATCGAACGGCATTATCGATATCAGGGCGACCCACTCCACGAAGGAGAGGTTCCTTCGGACATTCGCACCGAAGAACTGACCCTGAACATGGGCCCGCAGCACCCGTCCACCCACGGTGTTCTGCGCGTGCTTCTGCAGACCGATGGAGAACTGGTTCTGAAGGCGACGCCGTACGTGGGGTACCTGCATCGCTGCGCGGAGAAGATGGCGGAACAGGTTACCTATCGCCAGTTCACGCTCTACACGGACCGTCTGGACTACCTGGCGGCGATGAACAACAACCTCGGTTTTGCCCTGGCCGCCGAGAAGCTCGGCGCCATCGAGGTGCCGGCACGGGCCCAGTATCTGCGGGTGATCTTCGCGGAGCTCAATCGCATCGCCTCGCACCTGGTGGCGACCGGCTGCTACGGCTTGGATATGGGCGCTTTCACGCCGTTCGTGTACTGTTTCCGCGAGCGGGAGTATGTCCTGGATCTGTTCGAGGCGGCCTGCGGCGCCCGGCTGACGTATTCGTACATCACCATCGGCGGCGTGCGCGAGGACCTGCCGGAGGGCTGGATCGGCCGATGCCGCGAGTTCCTCGATTATCTCGAACCGAAGATCACCGAGTACAACAACCTCCTGAGCTACAACCATATCTTCATCAACCGTACGGCCCGGGTGGGCGTCTGCCCCCCGGACTTGGCGCTCGCCTACGGCCTGACGGGCCCGTGCCTGCGCGGCAGCGGCGTCCCCTGGGACCTGCGCAAGGCCATGCCCTACTGCCGCTATGATGAATTCGATTTTGAGGTCCCCGTGGGCCGGGGTGAGCAGGGCACGGTGGGCGACTCGTGGGACCGGTACTTTGTCCGCCTCCTGGAGATGATCCAGTCGGTGCGGATCATCCGCCAGGCGCTGGACAAGCTCGCCGATGGTCCCGTGCAGGCCAAAGTGCCGCGCCTCGTGAAGCTGCCGGCGGGGGAGATCTACTACGAAGTGGAGAATCCGCGCGGGCAACTGGGCTTCCACCTGGTCTCCGAGGGCGGCACGAGCCCCTACCGGCTGAAGATCCGGGGCCCGAGCTTCTGCAACCTCTCGATCCTGCCGGCTGTGGCGCGGAACTGCCTGCTGGCCGATATCGCGGCGCTCTTGGGCAGTCTGGACATCGTGATGGGGGAGGTGGACCGATAGGATCTATGATTTACGATTTGCGATTTACGATTTTGGATTCGTGGATCTATGCTGGTTCTTGAGCGGCCGAAAGTCGAATACCGCGGCTGGAGCCTGACGATCGTGCGGCTGGCCACGAAGTGGGGCCCGTGGGCCCTGGCGCTGCTGTTGCGTTTCGCCTGGGTCATCTTCTTCGCGGTCTTGGTGGTGCTGACCGCCTTCGTCTGGATCGTCGGCCGGTTTATCAATCCGCTGCTGCCGTGGTTCCTGCGGGATATCGTGGTGGTGGTGGGCCTGCTGGCGTTCGCGTGCATCGTGGCGATCATCGGCATCTGGGCGGAGCGCAAGGTCTCGGCGCGCATCCAGTCGCGGCTGGGTCCCATGCGCTCGGGCGCCTGGCACGGCTGGGCGCAGTCCCTGGCCGACGGCCTCAAGTTCGTCCAGAAGGAAGACCTGATCCCTCACTCGGCCGATCAACCGCTGTTTCGCCTGGCGCCCTATGTCACACTGGTACCGGCCTTCTGCGCCTACCTGGCGATTCCCTTCGGCGCAAGCTGGGTCTTTCGCGACAGCGACGTGGGCCTGCTGTTCGTGCTGGCCCTGCTGGCGATCGAAGTGCTGGGCGTCATCATGGCCGGCTGGGCCTCCAACAGCAAGTGGAGCCTCTACGGCGCCATGCGGGCGGCGTGCCAGTTGGTCAGTTACGAGATCCCCATGGGTCTGAGCCTCCTGGTCGGGGTCGCGGCGGTCGGGTCGCTGAGTCTGATCGATCTGGGCCGGGCCCAGGAGCGCGGCTGGTTCTCCTGGCTGATCTTCCAGGATCCCTTCCTGTTCGTGGCGTTCTTCACCTACTACATTGCCTCCCTGGCCAGCTGCAAACGCTCGCCGTTCGATCTGCCCGAGGGCGAATCCGAGCTGGTGGCCGGCTTCCACACGGAGTACAGCGGCTTTCGCTTCGTGATGTTCTTCTTCGCGGAGTACGTCGCCATGTTCGCGGTGTCGGCCCTGGCGACGATCATCTTCCTGGGCGGCTGGAACGCGCCGGTGGCCGGCTGGTCCAGTCCCTGGTGGTTTGTGATCAAGAGCGCCTTCCTGGTGTGGGTCCAGATGTGGTTTCGCTGGACGCTCCCGCGCATCCGCATCGACCAGGTGATGCACGCCTGCGTGAAATACCTGCTGCCGCTGACCCTGCTGCTGTTCCTGGGCGGCAGTGCGTGGCAGTTGTACGACAACCCGGCTCATCCGGCGTTTACGGTGTTCGCCAATATTGTCCGCGCGGTTCTGGGCCTGATCGGGCTGGGACTGGTGGGTTTGTACGTTTTCGGCGCGGGCTACGGTTACTACTATCGCCAGCGGCTGGTGGGATCGATGGTCCGCAAGCACTTGCCCGGAGCGTGACGGAACGATGCTCGAAAAAGCGATATTCCTGTTGTTCGCCGTGCCGACCGTCGTGGCCGGGGTGGCGATTCTGCTGAGCAAGAACATCGTGCGGATGGCGTTCTGGCTGATCGCCATGCTGATCGCGGTAGGGGGCCTGTATTTCCTGATGGGTGCGTACTTCCTCGGGGTGATCCAGATTATGGTGTACGTCGGCGGCGTCGCGGTCCTGCTGGTCTTCGGTGTCATGCTGACCAGCCGCCAACTGGCTCCCAAGTTGCGGCCGGGGCCCATGGAAACCGTATGGCTGGCGGCCGTCAGTATGGCCCTGTTGCTGGGCCTGGTGCTCAGCGTGGCGCAGGTCCGCTGGGTACAGGGACCCATCGCATCCCCCAATTCCCCGGCCGAGATCGGCCATAGCGTGATGGGGGACTTCCTGGGGCCTTTCGAGCTGGCCTCGGTCCTGCTGTTGGTGGCGATGCTCGGCGCGGCCTATCTGGCCCGTCCGAAGGTCCCCGTCCAGAGTCCCGAGGGCAGCAAGGAGACGACGATATGATGGGCCCGATGCCCTACGTGATTCTGTCGGTCCTTCTGCTGGTGCTGGGTCTGGCCATTGTCATCAGCAAGCGGAACGCGATCGTGATGCTGATCGGCGTGGAGTTCATCCTGAATGCGGCCGCTTTGAACCTCGTTGCCTTCAGCCGTCATGGCGCGGGCGACCTGTCGGGCCAGACGGCGGCCCTGTTCGTCATCGTCATCGCCTCCGCCGAGGCAGTGGTGGCCCTGGCCATCTTCCTGAACTTCTACCACCGGATTGCCACCGTCGATATCGACCGGGGCGACCAGCTCAGGGGATGATTTACGATTTTTGATTTGTGATTTGAGGCCGCTTACGCGGCAGGAAGGCTCTTCGTGATGGCGACAGCACAGCAACAGTCAAACGTCAAAAATCAAAAATGGATATGATGCCTTACGCTTTCATCACGGCCTGGCTTCTGCCCCTCGCGGGCTTCGTGCTGCTGGTCTTTCGCGGGCGAAAGATCGGCGAGCCTCGCAGCGGCTACCTTGCGGCGGGCCTGATGATCACGGCGGCCGCGATCTCCCTGGTCGGTGCGACCCGTTGGGTCTTCTTTGGCCATCCGGCCAGCGTGGAGGTCTCAACCGCGTGGCTGCGCCTCGGGACCCAAGCCATCCATTTCGGCGTGCGTATCGACAGCCTCACCATCGTCATGTTCACCATGGTCACCGTGGTGGCCAGTTGCATCTTCATCTACAGCATTGGTTACATGCATGGTGATCCCCGCTTCCCGCGGTTCTTCACGTATCTATCGCTCTTTGCTTTCTCCATGCTGGGCCTGGTCCTGTCCGACTCCCTGCTGGGCCTGTTCATCTTCTGGGAGTTGGTAGGCCTGTGCAGCTACTTCCTCATCGGCTTCTGGTACGAGAAGCCCGCGGCCGCCAATGCCGCCAAGAAGGCCTTCATCGTCAATCGCGTGGGCGATTGTCTGTTCCTCGTCGGCATCGCCATCATGCTGGGTGCGACCGGCGCCGTTACGCTGACCGGGGTTTTCAGCGAGGTGCGGCAGGGGGCCTTTGCCGGACACGAAACGCTCCTGACGCTCGCCGGCATCTGCCTGTTCTTCGGGGCCGTGGGCAAGAGCGCCCAGTTCCCCCTGCACGTGTGGCTGCCCGATGCGATGGAAGGCCCGACGCCCGTCAGCGCCCTGATCCACGCGGCGACGATGGTTGCCGCCGGCGTGTACCTGGTCGGCCGGGTCTTTCCCATCCTGACGCCGACGGCCTTGCTCTTCATCGCCTACATCGGCGGCATCACCCTGATCGGCAGCGCGCTGATCGCGGTGGTCATGACCGACATCAAGCGGGTCCTGGCCTATTCGACCATCAGCCAGTTGGGCTATATGATCCTGGCCCTGGGCGTCGGCGGCTGGGTGGCGGGGCTCTTCCACCTGATCACGCATGCCTGCTTCAAGGCACTGCTGTTTCTCGGCTCCGGCAGCGTGATCCACGGCTGTCACGGGGAGCAGGATATCCGCAAGATGGGCCGGCTCCACGACAAGATGCCGATCACCAGTTGGACCTTCCTGGTCGCCACCGCGGCCATCGCCGGCGTCCCCTTCTTCAGCGGCTTCTACTCCAAGGACGCCATCCTGGCCTCGGCCCTGGGTTTCAGTTGGACGCATCGGACGCACGGTCTGCTGTTTATCCTGCCGGCGCTTGCCGCCGGACTGACCGCGTTCTACATGCTGCGGCTCTATCTCCTGACCTTCCGCACGACGGCCCGGGATGAGCACGTGTACGCCCACGCGCACGAATCGCCCCGGCTGATGTGGGTGCCCTTGGCGGTTCTCGCAGTCTTGTCCATCGGGATCGGCTGGGGCCGGATGCCCGAGCACCAGGCTGGGGACGAAGCTCACGCCGCGGGAAGCAGGGGTTGGGGCTTGGTCAGCCTGATCGCGGAGGCCCAGCCCGCCTGGACCGTCAGTGGAGACGCCGGAACACACGGCAGCGAAGCAGCTTCTCACGTCGCGTCCGCCGCGTCCGAGGCCTCCCATGCCGCCGATGCCGCGCATGGCTTCCACCTGCCGGCCACGATCGTCGCCACCTGCGCCATGCTCCTCGGCGTGTTCATGGCCTGGCTGGTCTACAAGCTGCTCCTGAACAAGTTCTACTTTGACGAACTCTATCGCGTGACATTCGTTGCCGGTGTCCTGAAGTTGGCTGCGTTCGGCCAGTGGTTCGATCGCGTGATCCTGGATGGCCTGGCCGATGGCTCGGCTCGCTGGGTCGCCCGGACGGCGTTCTTCAGCGGCTTGACCCTGGACAATCGCGGCGTCGATGGCCTGGTCAATGGCGTCGCCCGCACGGCCCTGGCCGGCGGCAACCTCGCCCGCCTGGGCCAGACCGGACGGGTGCGCAACTACCTGCTGGCTCTGGCTACCGGCGGCGCTCTGGTCGTGATCCTTCTCGTGTGGATGTCGTAGGAATCGGAGAATACGCTTCGATGGAAAATCATTGGCTGCTCACCGGGATCATCTTCCTGCCCCTGCTTGGCATGGGGGCGGTACTGGTGGTTCCGCGGACGTGGATTCGCTGGACCGCTCTGGGATTCGCCCTGGTGACGTTCCTGCTCTCGCTGGCGCTCGTGCCTCAGTTCCGCGGCGCACCCGCCGATGTCTTCGGCCCGGCCTACCAGGACGGCTTCAAGCTCGTCGACCGCCTGCCCTGGATCCACTCGGCGGGCTTTGCCATCGACTACTTCGTCGGCGTTGACGGCCTCGGCTTTCCCCTGGTTCTGTTGACGACCCTGATCTGCCTGCTGGCCTGCATCGCCAGTTGGAACATCGAAAAGAGTCCGCGCGGCTATTTCGGCCTGTTCCTGCTGCTGGAGACCGGCATGCTCGGGGTCTTCTCGGCCCTGGATTTCTTCCTCTTCTACGTTTTCTGGGAGTTGACCCTGCTGCCGATGTACTTCCTGATCGGCATCTGGGGCGGACCCCGCCGGGAATACGCCGCGATCAAGTTCTTCCTCTACACGCTGCTCGGCAGCGTCCTGATGTTGATCGCGATGCTGTGGTTCTACTTCGCCAGCAACCACGAGGGCAGCCACACCTTCAACCTCATCGCCCTGAGCACACCCGGCGTCCTGCCGGCGTTCGCGACGCACAAGACGATGTGGATCGTCTGCTTCGTCCTGCTGTACATCGGGTTCGCCGTCAAGATCCCGGTCTTCCCGTTCCACACATGGCTGCCGGACGCCCACGTGGAAGCCCCGACGCCGATCAGCATGATCCTGGCGGGCCTGCTGCTGAAGATGGGCGGCTACGGCCTCCTGCGGATCAGCTACCCGATCCTGCCCAATGCCGCCGCGGTCGGGGCGGTCGCCTGGACCCTGGGCATCCTGGGCGTGATCAATATCATCTACGGCGCCCTCTGTGCCCTGGCGCAGACGGACTTCAAGAAGCTGGTCGCGTACTCCTCCATCTCCCACATGGGCTTTGTCCTCCTGGGGATCGCGCTGCTGACCCCGGCGGGTTTCCAGGGCGCGATGTTCCAGATGATCGCCCACGGCATCACCAGCGCCGCGATGTTCTTCCTGGTCGGTGTGATCTATGACCGGGTGCACCATCGCGACATCGTCCGCCTCGGCGGCCTGGCCGGTCAGATGCCCGTGTATACCGGCCTGGCCATCCTGGGCTTCTTCGCGGCGATGGGCCTGCCCGGCCTGTGCGGCTTCATCGGCGAGATCTACGTCCTCCTGGGCTCCTGGCAGGCGACCGTCCTGGGGCCGGTCGGCGCCAAGGTGCTGACGGTGATCGCCGCCACCGGCGTGATCCTGACGGCCGGCTATATTCTCTGGTCGATCCAGCGGGTCTTCCTCGGAGCGCCCAAGCCTGAGTACGCCGGCGTGCCGGAGATCTCCCGCCGCGAGATCGGCATCATGGTCCCACTGGGAACCCTGGCCGTTGCCCTGGGCGTTCTGCCCTGGCAGACGGTCCTGGTCTTCGTCCATGGCACGCTGGACAACATCCTCAGATTGATGATTTACAATCGATGATTGATGATTTTGAAGTTGAGGCCGCAAATCATAATTCATAAATCATAGATTGAAGGGGTTTTTCGCTTGGCGGATGGATTGACGATCGAGAGTATGCAGCAGATCCAGCCGGTGCTGACGTTGATCGCGGCACTGGGCGTGATCCTGCTCGGCGCCCTGTTGGGCCTGCGGCGCAGCCTCGTGCCGGTGGCGCTGCTCGGCCTGGGGCTGGCCATTGCTTCCGCCGTGCGCGTGCGGCCGCAATCGCAGGGCTGGCTCTCGACCTACCTTTTCCTCGACCCGCTCTACGTCTTTGTCATCATCTTCCTATCCGCCTTTCTCGGCGGTGTCCTGCTCGTATCCTCCTCTCTCTGGCGCGAACGCTCCTGGGAGTGGCCGGTCTACCTGTGCCTCCTGCTCGGCAGTTTGATCGGGATGATTTTCCTGGCCTCCGCACGGCACTTGATCTTCCTGGCCGTCGCGTTCGAGATGGCCTCGTTACCCTCGTACGTGCTGGTCGGTTTTCGACGCTTCAGTGTCAAGTCCGCAGAAGGCGCGGCCAAGTATGTCATCTTCGGCGCCGTCTGCTCGGCTCTGATGCTCTACGGCATCTCGCTGCTCTACGGCGCGACCGGCACGTTCGACTGGGAGAAGATCATCCTGCACCTGGCCACCGACGGTCTCACGTCTCTGTCCCTGGTAGCCCTGGCCTGCGTGTTCGTCGGCCTGGCCTTCAAGATCTCCCTGGTACCGATGCACTTCTGGTGCCCGGATGCTTTCGAAGCCGCCGGTGCCGATATCGCGG
>JALORE010000474.1 GCA_025459125.1 Planctomycetota bacterium
CCCTCGAACTGAGGCCAGTACTTATGAAACCCCACGCCGAAGATGCCGACATGGGCGGTCCTGGGTTTTCTGCGTGCGACTCTCATAACGCCGGCTTGCCCTTTCTCAACAGCGTGTCCCGCAGAGCGGATTCCGGTGGCGGTGCAAACAGGAGACTGGCACCGGCTCCGACGAGGAAGGTCGGGACGAGGGTGAAGGCCCCATACCACCAGTTGGGGACGGCATTCCACACCAGGGCCAGGCAGATCGTCCCGGCCGCCAGTCCGGCCCAAACTCCGGCCGAGTTCGCCTGGGGCACCAACATCCCCAGCAGGTATACGGCCAGCAGCATGCCCAACGAGGTCCCGGCGATCACATTGATGATCTCAATGACATTCGCGCCGAGGACCGGGACGAAGAGGGCCGCCGCGATGACCGTGATTCCCAGCACCGTCGTGAGGAGCTTGCTGACCGTCAGAGACAGTTGTCGGCCGGACAGCCAGTCGTAGACAATGACCGAGGTCACGGCACTGATGCCGCTGGAGATCGTGCTCATGGCGGCGGCGAACAGACCCGCCAGAACCAGCCCGAGCAGGCCGATGCGCGGCAGTTGGGTGGCGACGAAGTACGGCAGGATCTGGTCTTCCTTGGCGATCTCGGCTCCTTCCGCCGGCAGGCCGAGGCCGCCGGCCTGGCTGTAGAAGGCGAAGATCGCCGTGCCGACCATCAGAAAGGCCAGACCATTCGCCGCGTTGATGATGGCGTTGAGAAGAACGACGCCGCGACCGCGGGCGACGCTGCCGGCACAGACGAAACGCTGGATCATGTTCTGAGAAACCGCGTAGCCGGGCAGGTACATGAACAGCCCGAACGCGAGGGCCGTGAAGACGGTGTTTTTGCCGGTGAAGTTCTCTACGGCCAGCAGGGGGGTCTCAAGGTGGAACATCTGAAACTTGTCATGCTCGTTGGCGATGGCCCAGAAGGCCGGCCAGCCCCCTTCAATGCGGCCGACGGCGAGGATCAGGACCGCGACAATCGCCCCACCCAGCACCACCGCCTGCAGGACATCGGTCCAGATCACCGCCTTCAAGCCGCCCACGGCGGTATAAGCGGTCGTAGAGGCCCCGATCGCGACCAGCATCCAGAAGTACTGCGTCTGGCTCAATCCCAGGACCGTTTGCAGGGTCAGGGCGATGGCGTAGAGCATCGTGCCCATCCAGCCGATGGCGTACACACAATACAGGCTCGCGCCGATGCGCTGCGCCGGCCGGCCGAAGCGCCGGCCCAGGTACTCGTACCCGCTGCTGACCTTGAGCCGTACGAACAGCGGCACGAAGACCCACCACAAAATGGGCGTGATGACGAACGGGATGAACAGGATCGTCAGGTAGAAGCTGAAATCCTGGTAGGCCCCGCGCTGGGGCAGGCCCAGGTAGGAGATGGAGCTGAAGCTGGTGGCGAACATGGATATGCCGACGGCGAGCCAGTTCATCTTCCGGCCGCCCACGAAGTAGTCTTCGTTGTTCTCCTGGCCCTTGATACTCTTGAGCGCCAGGCCCACGACCACGACCAGGTAGGCCAGGCAGACACACCAGTCGAGGAGACCCAGTTTTGCCATGAGCCGCAGACCTCAAACACCATTCCGGGGTCTTTGCACACCACCACGAGGTCAATGTAACCCGGGGCGATGCGGAATGCCACTGTCATCTTCTCCTGCCAAGCCAGATGGGACTGTCCCGGGCCGGAGATTTCACATACAATGAAACGGGACAACTCCTGTAACTTCGGATTTGCGGCTTGGGACTGGGAAAGAGGTCGTCATGTCACGGCAATCGACAGCGAGGCGCGTCTTCCTGACGCGGATGGGCCAGGGGGCGATTGCTGCCTTGGCACTCGGCCTCTGGGGCGACAAGTTGTCAGGGGGCGGCAGAAGGCCCAACATCGTCCTGATCATCGCGGACGACCTGGCCTGGGATGATTGCGGCGCGTACGGGCACCCGGCCGTACGCACGCCGCATCTCGACCGGATGGCGGCTCAGGGCATGCGTTTCACGAATGCGTTCGTGACGACCAGCTCGTGCAGCCCGAGCCGGGCGAGCATTCTCACCGGCCGATATCCCCATCAGACAGACGCGGAACAATTGCACTGGCCGCTACCGGCCGAGCAGGTCACCTTCGTCGAGCTGCTCCGACGCGCCGGCTATTGGACCGCTGCGGCCGGCAAATGGCATCTCGGGGACGCGGTGAAGGACCGCTTCGACGTGGTCCACGAGGCGGATGCCGCGGGTTTCCAGTTGCCCACCGGCTCATCCGGCGGGACGCCGGCCATGGTCGCTCGCGAGAAGAGCGGATGCGAGCGCTGGCTCTCGACCCTGCGCGATCGTCCCAGGGATCGGCCCTTCTTCCTCTGGCTGGCAGCGCTCGATCCGCACCGCGACTATGAGGAAGGGATCATCCCGGCTCCGCATCGGCCGCAGGATGTACGCATCCCGCCCTATCTGCCGGATGTGCCCGAGGTGCGGCGCGAGCTGGCCCTCTATTACGATGAGATCGCCCGGCTCGACGGATACGTGGGCCAGGTGCTCGACGAGCTGCGGGAGCAGGGCGTCGAAGACGATACGTTTGTCCTTTTCTTCAGTGACAACGGCCGGCCCTTTCCCCGGGACAAGACCACCCTGTACGACGGCGGGATCAAGACCCCCTGGATCGTCCGGTGGCCGGCGTGCGTCAAGGCCGGCAGCGTCTGCGAGCAACTCGTCAGCGCGGTGGACATCGCGCCGACGATCCTGCGCCTGGCGCACGTGGCCGCACCGCCGGCGCTGGAAGGGCACGATTTTGGCCCCTTGCTGACCGACCCGTCCCGGAGGATTCGGGAGTATGTGTTTGCGGAGCATCACTGGCACGACTATGAGGACCTCGGCCGGGCGGTGCGCTCGCAGCAGTTCAAGTACATCCGCAATGATTACCCCGATCTGCCGGGCACACCGCCGGCGGACGTGGTCCGCAGTCCGACGTACCAGGCCATGCGGCGTCTGCGGGCCCAGGGCAAGTTGCCTGCGCACCAGTCGTGTTGCTTTCTGACGCCCCGTCCAACAGAAGAGTTGTACGACCTCCAGCACGATCCGCATGAATTGCACAATCTCGCCGGGGAGAGCCCATACGCCGGGACCCTGGAGGAGATGCGAAAGGCCCTGGCGGACTGGTCGCGGCGCACGGGCTTTCGGGTTCCGGAGTCCCACACGCCCGATGAATTCGACCGTGAGACGGGCACGCCCCTGCCGAACCGGATTCGGCCCCGGCCGTCGAAGACGATGATGCGGAAGTCTGTGTCATAAGGAGAATCAAGTGAGTCGCGTTGCTGCTGCAGTG
>JALORE010000224.1 GCA_025459125.1 Planctomycetota bacterium
GTTGCGACCATCGTCTGCCCTTCCATTGTGAGAGATTATACCTCATCTCACAAAGCAAATGAACCCCGGTGGTTGTTATATTGGTGTGGAGCGAGCGCTCGGGATGAAAGGGCTCTGCGGTGATGTGGGAAGACAGGCGGCTGATTCGGCGGCTGAATCGCGGCGACGGGACGGCGCTTTCCCGGGTGTATGAGAAGTACCGGGACGACCTGCTGCGGCTGGCGGCGACGCTGCTGCGCAACCGAACCGTCGCCGAGGACATCGTGCAGGATGTCTTCGTCCGTTTCGCGGGCTCGGCCCGGACGTTCCGGCTGACCGGCAGCCTCAAGGGGTACCTCGCGACCTGCGTTGCCAACGCCGCCCGCAACGATCTCAAGGCCGCGCGACATCGAGCGAGCACCGGCCTGGACCAGACCGCGGAACCGGCGTCCGAAGCCGAAGGTCCGGAACGCTGGCTGATCGGCAGCGAGCGGTTCCACCGGGTCCGGGCGGCCCTGGGTGAGTTGCCGGCAGAGCAACGGGAGGCCGTGACCCTGCACGTGTATGGAGACCTGCCTTTCCGGGAGATTGCCGCCTGGCAGGAGACATCCATCAAGACCGTGCAGAGCCGGTATCGCTACGGCCTGGACAAACTGCGGTCGCTCTTGAACGGCGAGGTGGAAGAATGAAGCCTCCGAATGATATGGCGCGGGTGGTAAGAAATGCTTCGATCCAGACGAACGGAGCGGTCAATGAACGCGTTCTGCAGAAGATACAGGACGCTTACGCGAATTCCGCCGGCGCGACCGTGGAGGGACGCGCCGGCGGCCGGAGGGCAGTTGTGGCAGGCAGGCTGACGCGCTGGGCGGTCGCCGCCCTTTTGGTGCTGGCGGTGGGTGCGCTGGTCGCCCATCTCGCCCGGCCGCTCGGCAGCACGGTCGCCTGGGCCGAGGTCGCGCAGCAGTTCCGGTCGGTCCCGTTCTTCCAGGCCGCGATCTACTTCAGGGAGAGCGCCATCGCGGAGCCGCGGCAAATGGAGCTGTGGTGGAGCCGCGACGGCCGGGCGCGGATTCGCTTCGGCCGGCAGGTGGTTTTCGCCCGGGATGGGCGGATCCTGCGCACCTACGATATCCAGACCCACCAGCCGGTCGAGCCGGATGAGCCGGTCGCGGCGTTTCTCGGCAAGATCGCCCAGACGCGGGAATTCTCGCTGGAGACGATCATCAACCTCATGTTCGGGGGCAAGGCCCGGGATGTCACGCCCCTGGTCAACCCGGACGCCGCGATCTCGCAGGACCTGGTCGTCTTCGACGTGGACCTGCCGGGCACGCCCGAATGGGTCCGCATCTGGGCCTTGCGCGAGAGCCGCCTGCCGGTCCGCATCCGCATGTGGAACCCGGTCGACGGCGCCGCCACGGACGCGGTCTTCGAGTACGCGCAAGGGCAGCCGGACGCGTTCTTCGACCCCGATGCCTTCGCCGATTTGCTCGGCCGCCAGAGTGACAGCAGCCGGGTCAATATCGCGTATGCCTTCCTCCAAGACCCCGGCGGCCGGAACATCACGCCCGAGGAGATGTTCCAGCAGTCGGGCTACCACATGCCCACGATCCGGCAGGCGGGGATGACCGAGGAGGGCGCGTTCTGGGTGCTCGCCGGCCGGTCGCGCAACCAGATGCCGAACGGCAACGTCTTCTATGGCTTCGCCCGGGCCCAGGACGATCTGGATCGGACCTATGTCCGGGTCACCGGTGGGCACCGACGGCAGGATGACACTTCCCTGGACGTGTTTGTCCCTCTCGATTACCCCTTCGACCAGCGCCATCCGGCCCGCATCGTCCTGATCTGCGAGACCCGGGAAACGGAGCCCCGGGAGCCGGCCGAGCTCATCGGCACGGTGGACCTGACCCAGTGGGAGCCCAACGCCCCGCGTCCCGAGTTGTGGCCCGGGGGGAGTCATGACGATGTGACTCTGAAGATCATTCTCGCCCAGAAACTTCGCGGGCCCGAGCATACCGGCCGGTTGACCCGGCTCCTCGAGACGATTCCGAGTTGGACCACGCAGCCGCAAAGGCCACAGACGCTGCTGTTCTGGATGGATATGGCCCGGCAGCGCAAAGATTTCCAGGAGGCGGTCCGGATCGGCACCGTTCTGACTCCCCTGCTGCTGGCCCAGCCGCAGAACCAGTCGCGGCACGCGTTCAACGGACACGTAGTCGCCCTGGCGGCCACGGGCCGGCGCGCGGAAGCCGCAGCGCTGTTCGCCCGCCTCAAGGACATCGATGAGTTGACTCCGAAGAGGTCGGACGAGCGTTATTACGGCACGTATCAGGAGATCCTGGCGCGTGCGCTCTCGGACGAGGCCAAACTGGCCGTGGACCAGATCAGTGAGATCCTCGGCTTCGATATCAGCGCGCCGGGCAAGTACCCCTGGGCCGCCGAGCAGGCCGTCCTGGCGCAGAGGTCCCGCAGTTGGGAGCAGCATCTGGCCGAGTTGGCCCGGCACTACCAGACCCATCCGCTGCCCGAGCCGATGGAAATCCGCGCGCACACGGGAACGGAGAACTACGTTCTTGCCCGCAATGAGATGCCCGGCATTCCGGGTTATCGGGTCAGTCTGCTGCGGACCGAACTGACGAACTACGCGCTCTACTACCATCAGCGTCCGGAACTGGCGGGCCGCATTCGCCTCGAGGGAGATACGGACACCACGAAGCTGAATCACGATCTGGTCTTCAAGAGTGATACCCCCGAACTGCAGAGATGGACGTTTGTCCTGAATCACTTCGGCTGCGAAGTGGTTGAGGTCCGCGAGCCGCGGCGGATCTGGGTGGTCCACTACGATGGCCGCGCGTTGAAACCCTACCACCAGGTCCGGGCACCCCGGCCGCCGGATGGCCAGCCCCGCCCCGGACCGGGCGTGGCGGTCGGCTGGGGCCGATTCAGCTTGGCCACGCTCTTTCAGTCCTTCAACAACGTGCAGAATCGGCACCGGGACGCCCGGGGTCTGCTCATCCTGGATGAGACCGGCATCAAGAGCGTCCCCGACACTCCCGGCGCTGATGCCTCCGTCGCGGTCAGTGCCGAGTTGCCGAACTGGGAGGGTGAGGAAGCGCCCGCCCTGGCCCGGCAGTGGTTCCAGGAGCAATTCGGCATCACGTTCACCGAGGAGACGCGGACCCTGACGACCTATGTCGTGCGCGTCCGCCACCGGTGATCACGTCATCCCGACTCCAACGGGGGCCCGAAATCCGCTTTCAGGACAGCTTCCATGCCTTGACGAAGGCTTTGAAACTGCGGTCGTAGGTTTTTTCCGCATCGGGCGGGAAACAGCAGCCGGGAAGCTGCTTCGAGGCCAGGTGATAGCTCAGGCACTCGCAGCAGATGCCCTTGTGATTGCAGCCGGGATAGGTGCAAGTGCAGTTCTTCAGGTTCTTCGGCTTCATACATTCCATAAGGCGATTTCTCCGCATGAGATTGGGCCGTATTGACAGTGCGACAGTGGCTCAGTGTAAGCCAAGCCTTCGCCGAATGCAAACCCCGCTCCTTACCTGCCAAACCCCGCCGCCGTGCGACCGTAGTATGCACCAAGGAGCCCGCCCGGCTCATCGAAGTGCCGCCGCGGGAGTTCAATGAGGAGATACAGCATGGAAGCAAGAGCGAGTTCCAATCCTCGCGTCGGTGCCCTGACAGCCACCTGCCTTCTGGCAGTCGTGCTCTCCGCCGGCTGCGAGACCTCGGACACGATGGCGGCCGACCCGACCAACCCGATGTGTCCGCTCTGCCAGCATCGGCTCCAGACACAGACACTGGCCGAACAAGACTATGACAAGGTCGTCTGCCCCACCTGCGAGCGCGTCGCCACGGTCGATCCGCGGTTTCTTGAAGAGCTGGACCGCTTCCCGGGCGGCCCGATCGGCGATCCGGCCTATGCCTGCGCCAAGTGCCAGGCCCTGGTGGCCCAGTGTGGGACCTGCCGCAGACTCCAGGCCCGGGGTCCGTAGATCGAGTCTCTTGACGCGGCCCTGCATACGGGGTATTGCTGGGGCATGGCCCTGTGTGTGAAAGGTACGCGTCTGACCGTCTGGCTTTGCTTGGGGCTCGCCATGGCAGGCTGCCAGTCTGCCCCCCAGTCGCCCAAGGCGCGCACGATCACAATCTCCGCCGATATCACGCTGCACCCCCTCGCGGAGGGCGTCTGGGTCCACACGACCTGGTTCGATCTGCCCGACTACGGCCGCTGCCCGGCTAATGGCCTGCTTGTTGTCGATGGTCCGGAGGCCCTGCTGATCGACCTGCCCTGGACGAATGAACTGACCGCCACGCTGTGCGACTGGATCACCAGGAATCTGAAGGCCACGGTCCAGACCGTGATCCCGACGCATTTCCACCAGGACTGCATGGGCGGCCTGGCCGAGGCTCAGCGCCGGGGAGCCCTGTCGTACGCCTCGGACAAGACCATCGCGCTCGCCTGGCAGAAAGGATTGCCCGTACCCCAGGTCCCCTGCCGGTCGCAGACCCTGATCCGGTGCGGCACCACGCTGGTCCTGGTGACGCATCCCGGTGCGGGGCATACGACCGACAACGTGATCGCCTGGCTGCCGGTCCAGAAGATCCTGTTCGGCGGCTGCCTGATCAAGTCGATGGACTCCGCCTCCCTGGGCAATACGCAGGACGGTGATCCGGCCGCCTATCCGGCCACGCTCCGCAAGGTGCAGGCCGCCTATCCGGAGGCGCGGATCGTCGTCCCGGGCCACGGCCGCTGGGGCGGACCCGGGCTGATCGGCCACACGCTGGGCCTCTGCTCGGAAAGGGCCTCGAACCCGGGAGAGTAGCCATGCGCGACATCGCGTATCACACCACGGTTGCGGATGAGCACTGGCGCAACGAGGAATTCCAGTGGGCGCGGATTCTGGCCCAGGGACACGCCGCCCGCGGTATGGTTCTGCTCTACCTCCAGAAGGCCTGCACCGCGTTCCACGAATTCGAGCCCGCCTGCCAAGCCAAGGCCCTCGACAGCCAGCAGCTCGATTTCTTCCGCCGTCGGCTCGCGAACCGGCTCAACCACCTGCTGACCACCATGAAGAACAACGGTCTCGATGCTCTCGACGGCACCGCGGAACTGAGGGAAATCCTGCGCCGGGTGGAATCCGCCGGCAATATGGACGCGCTCGCGGCTCTCACCGAGGAGCTGCACACGACCGGTCACATCCTGCTCGACGCCCTCGAACGGGCCTGAGCGGCGGTCTCAGAACGCCGGATGTCCTCGCGGCCCGGGTGGCAGCCTCAAGCGCAGCCCGCTTGTACTGACGCCGTAAGGCGTTATCTTATATGCCCTTACGGGCACACTACGAACCAAGGCCTGCGGCCTTGACGGTGCCACCCACATCTACGGATTTCACGGGCTTTTCACTCCCGGCAGCGATGAGAAAAAGACACGGCCGGCCCGGGAAGGGCCGGCCGACGTTCGACGTGAGAGCATCTCCCCTGGCTGATCTACCGCGGACCGGAGAGGGTGAAGCCCGCCGGGATGTTCGGCTCGAACAGACTGGGATCGATCTCGGCGTCCCACTGGAAGTGGTCCAGGACGATGTGCGACCGTCGAAGCTGGCCTTCGTTCCTGATCTGTCCTTCCACCTCGATGCGGATCGGCCAATTCGTCTTCACATCGACCCAGAAGCGGATGGTCTCCTGATCCCCCCGCTGACTCTCGATTCCCTCGACTTCGGCACCGTCGAGCTCGCTGCGTCCGAGCGGAGCGTAGTCCTTCGCGAGCGCCTCCTTGAGCCACTGCCGCGGGTCCTGCTGCGCCAACATCCCTGCCGCCTCCTCGTCCGACAGGGTCCCCTGCGTGTATCTCTTGAGCGGCGGAAGAACCATGATGAAGGCCTTGCGGGCTGGGACCAGGTACTTGATCATGTACAACTGGCCGTCCTTGCAGGAGTCGATTCGACAGCCGTGATTCTGGGCAACGTAGATGTCAGATTCGTCCACCCACTGCTGCCCCTGGGGATAGTCCATCGTCAAATGCATCTTGTAGATGACAGTGGGGGCGTTCTGGATCTGGGCCAGCACGTCGCCCCAGGCGACACTGGCGCCATCGGGCGAAACGCCCAGGTGATAGGACACGACGCCGATGGCCGCGAAGATTGCGACGGCGGCTGCGATTTGTACGATGCGATTCTTCATGAGATGTTCCCTCCACATGGATGGTTCGGGTCTTCTGTTTCGGGCGAGGTCCTGGCGTGCGCGACCTGCCATCTCCTCGGCCAGGCGGCGCACCTCCGCCGGGATGTCGACACTGCCGAGGTCCTTCAGGATGTCATGGAGATCATGCTTTGCCATTGTCTCATCCCCACCTGGCTCGGCGAGCCAGCTTCTTCTGGAGTGCGGCCACGGCCTTGGACACATGGGAGCGGGCGGTTGCCTCCGAGCAGCCCAGCTCGTGCGCGATGTCCGGGTACTCTTTCTGCTCCAGGTACCGCATCACAAGCGCCCGGCCCTGCTTCACCGGCAACCGGGCCAGCGCGCGGCGCACCGCCTGGTCGAGTTCTGTCCGACCGGCGGCCGGTCCGGTTTCTTCGTCGCAGTCGATCCGCTCTGCCAGCGCGCCGTCCCGGCCGACCCGGTGGCGCCAGGCTTTCGCGTTGGCGCTCAACGCCATGCGGTAGACGTAGCCGGGCGCATCCTCGCGTCCGAGCTTTTCAACGTGCCGCCACATGCCCAGCAGAGCATACTGCATGGCCTCAGCGAAGATCTCGCGCTCGCCGCTCAGTCTCCAGAGGACTGCCGTCAGGAAGCGAAGATGCTTCGCACGGAGCCGGTCGAAAGCTTCGAGTCGCTCTTCGTGTGTCATGGCCGCCCTTGGTTGCGAGTCCGAACATGTCCAGTACTCACCATAGAATAACCGGCCGGGCCGGGACGTGTGTAATGCCGATTGCGGGTCTCGCGGGGCGGCACAGCCTGCCGGTCCGGGTGGCGGACTTGGCGTTTGGCCTGGGTACGTCGGCCGATGCCGTTGACAGATCGGCTGGGACTGGATACGCTGCCCGGCTTTGTGCAGGCTGGAGCCCATGACGTGGATCAAATCACCGGTCGCGATCATCGTCGCGACGCAGTTGCTCTTTACGACGGGCGACCTGATCGCCCGGGCGAACCTGCGCCACCACCCATTCGCTCTTTCCACCTTCCTGAGCGGGTGGTTCGTGGTGTACTTCCTAATCCGTCAGGTCGCCATGTTCGGCCAGCTCTATGTCTTTTCCGCCCTGCAGCTTGGCAAGACGATGGCCCTGTTTGGAGCGACCTCGATTGTCGTCGTGAACGCCCTGGGGATCCTCGTGCTGGGCGAAATCCTGTCTCTCCAGGCCTACCTCGCCATCGGTCTGGTCGTGCTCGGGTTCATCGTGCTGTCGATGAGCCCGTGAGCCTCAGACCGTTGTCGTCACAAACGTTCTGCGACTGCACGTACAGATGATCCGCATCACGGTATGACGGGCTGGGGTCGTGCCGCCACAGGAGCAGGACCACGACGGCGAGCACCAGAAAGCCCGGCAGACCTGTCACGCCGGTCGTCAGGTCACTGCCGCCGCGGACGAGCACGATCGCCAGGCCAGAGACGGCGTTGAACGTGCCGTGGATGATCGCGGCGGCAATCACGGAGCGGGCCTTCACCCGGATGTAGCTGAAGATCGGGGCCAGCAGCACGCACAAGATCGTCATCATGAGCACGCCGGCAATCGGGTGCTGCGGATAGTTGTGGCCCTGCAGAATCAGCGGCGCGTGCCAGAGGCCCCAGACAAAGCCAATGAGCAGCGATGACCGCCAGAAGCCGAGAAACGCCAGCTCCTTCTGCAGGAAGCCGCGCCAACCCAACTCCTCGCCGAATCCCGCTACGGCGTTGGCCGTGACCCCGGCGACGAGGCCCAGGAACAGAACCAGCGGCACGACCGCAAGGGGTGTTGCCGGAACGCGCTCTTGGAACTGCTGCATCTGCTCCGCCGTGAGCAGGGAGGCGTAACGCTCGAACATCCCCTGCATCTGCGGGGAGTACTCGACGCCGGGCAGGAGCAGGCTGACCCCGAACGTGGCGAACGCGATGACCGGCGGCAGGAGCCACGCGATCAGGAACCAGCGATTGAGCCGAAAGGAGATCCCCAGCGGCTCTTGCAGCGGCTCACGGTAGACGCCCTTCTGGAGCAGGAGCGCCACCGTCATGGGGACGAACATGTAGGTCGCCCCAAACGCGATCCCAACGGACGAATGCAGACGGCCCCTCAGAGCGAAGAACAACAGCGCGAACGACCAGTTGACGAGGAACGTCAACCCGACGAAGATCCCGGCTTTCTTCATGTGCGTGCTCATTGGATCGTGACGGCGGTGCCGCTGATGCTGACCATGAGCATGCCGCCCTGGGAGCCTACGGTCTCGATATCGATGTCGATTCCCACGACCGCGTTGGCCCCCAGGGCGGCGGCGTCCTGCTCCATCTCGGCGAACGCGATCTCCCGGGCCTGGCGGAACGCATTCTCGTATGCGCCCGACCGGCCGCCCACGATATCGCGGATGCCGGCCATGATGTCCCGGAAGATGTTGGCGCCAACGATGGCCTCGCCGGTGACGACCCCGTGATACTGCGTGATCCGTGTGCCTTCGATGTTCGGTGTCGTGGTGAGGATCATGTGGATGTCTCCTTATCCGGTTGCGTTCAATTCCTTCCGTCGCGCTTGACCAGGGTGGTGCCCTATTGCCAGGAGCGAAGGCCAACCCGGTTGCCTTCGCTGTCCTCCACGGCGGCGACGAACCCCAAAGGCCCGATGCGCGTCTTGGGGAAGGCCACTTTGCCGTCCAGCTTCCGCAGGCGTTCCAGAACACCATCGATGTCGGGTGCGGTGAAGTAGATGACCACTCCGCGCGGGGACGGTTGGAAGGCCTCCCCCTTCATGAGGGTCCCGGCCGCGCGCATCGATGCGCTTGACGCCTTCGAGCTGGGGATTCTCCGTCGCTACCCTCTGAATACGGTCACCCGCGAGGACCACCGCGGCGGCGCCCCGGACCGCGCCATCGCCGACGATCACGCGAGCATTCTCGATGACGAGCGTCGGCTCCTGGCCGTAGGAGCCCGGCGCGACAGACAGCCACAGGACGACGGTCAGAAGGCCGGTCCCGGCCTCCCTTCGGCCGCGTCTCGCGTCGAATCGTATGTGCCTCATGTTCTCCGGCTCCCCCAATGTCCTCTAAGGGACAACAGGCGTCTGGGGCTCCTGCTTGTCCTTCTCCATCCGGACCTGGCTCAAGGCGGCCAAGCCGCCCATGGCGCCCAGGTTCATCGTCTCCAGAGCGGAGCTGGGCACGATGATCATCGAGCCTTTCTCCTTGAGGCCCTCGAAGAGCATGTTCATGCCGCGCAGGTGCATGGCTCCCGGATGGTGCTCGTACTGCTTGGCGGCCTGGGCGAACTTCTCGGCGATCTCCGTCTCGGCGGTGCCGAGAATGATCCGCGCCTGGCGCTCGCGCTCGGCCTGGGCCTGCTTGGACATCGCGGCTTCCAGATCCTTGGGGATGATGATGTCACGAATCTCGACGGACTGGACGGTGATGCCCCAGGGGTTGGTCTTTTCGTCGAGGATTTCGCGCAGCCGCCGGCCCAGCTCGCCGCGATGGGTGAGCATGTCGGCCAACTCGTGCGTACCGATGATGTCCCGTAAGGCCGTTTGGGCGGACAGGATGATCGCCTGGTAGAAGTCCTGGACTTCGAGGACCGCTTTCTTGGCGTCCCAGGCCATCCAGAAGCAGATCGCGTCCACGTTGACGGGCACCGTGTCCTTGGTCAAAGTCGATTCCGAGCTGAAGTCCGTGGCGCGGATACGCATGTCCACGACTTGGGCGATGGTCTCGACGATCGGGATGATGAAGAACAGGCCCGGGCCCTTGAGCCGGTGGAACTTGCCCAGCCGCAGGATCACGAAACGCTCCCACTGCTCGGCGACCTGGCTCCAGACCGCCCTGCACCAGCCAGTGCACGCCCAGTCCCGCCAGCACCACGACAATCGCGGCCAGCACCGCTGGCAGAGGAATGTAGACCTTGGCCTTGGACGGCCCGGAACCGCCCTGATCTTGCGTCCTGGAACTACTCGCTTCTTTCAGTTTCTTCAGTGCCATGGTTCAGTCTCCTTTGCAGATGCTCGATGATATCTTCGGGCGTCAGGTTGTACTGGTGTCCGCGGGCGACCAACTCGTCACAGAGCTGGCGGAGCATACGCTCCTTTTCGTCGTCCGCGATCTCGATCTCCTTGTGGCCTACGAACGTGCCGGTGCCCTGCTGCGTGTCCAGAATCCCGAGGAGCTCCAGGTCCGAGTAGGCCTTGCGAACCGTGTTGGGGTTCACCTCAAGTTGTACGGCGAGATCTCGCACCGTCGGCAACTGCTCACCGGGAAGCAGCCGCTTGGAGGCGATGCCGTAGCGGATCTGGTCCACGATTTGCCGGTGGAACGGCACCCCGCTTTTGACGTCCAGCTTGAATTCAATCATAGCCGATTCTCCACTTGTCACAAACATATGCTGTGAATCTAATATTCTATTGTACTATTAGTCTAATACACCCCAAGAATATGTCAATGGAAATCCGAAAATTCTTTTGCGTCCCGCTGTATCCCTTGGCAAGACCGCAGCTTACCACGATAATTAATTCTCGTTTTCCAAGATGCGTTTGATCGATAGGACAAAACCGATGATCAATCGTGTGTCCCGTCATTGGTGCTCTCGGACCCTGCTCTCGAGCCTCGGTGTCATTTTCATAACTCTTTTTTACACCTCAGGTTGTGAACGCACGAACGAGCGGCGTCTGCAGGGCTACGTGGAAGGGGAATTCGTTTACGTCGCATCGCCAGTGCCCGGCGTCTTGGAGGCATTGCACGTTCAGCGTGGTGCCCGCGTGGCAGCAGACGATCCGCTCTTCTCCCTCGAGGAGAAACCGGAGAAGGCCCTGAGGGACGAAGCCCAGGCGCGCCTGACACAGGCCCAGGCGACTCTGGAGGATCTCCGGAAAGGCAGACGTCCCTCGGAGATCGAGTCCATCGAGGCCCAACTCAAGCAGGCGACCGCGGCTCTGGCCCTGGCCGAGAAAGAGCTCGCGCGGCAGGATGAGCTGTCCCGCTCCGGTGCAACTACGCCGCAGGACCTCGACCGCGCGCGCTCCCAGCACGATCAGAACCGCCAGCGGGTAGCCCAGCTGGAGGCCGACCTGAAGACGGCGCACCTCGGCGCCCGCAGTGACCAGATCGCCGCGGCCGAGGCGAACGTGCGTGCCCTCGAAGCGGCGCTGGCGGCGGCCCAGTGGAGTCTCTCCCAGAAGCACCGCAGCGCGCCGCAAGCCGGCCTGGTCTTCGACACGCTCTTTCGTGACGGAGAATGGGTGCCCGCGGGCCGGCCCGTGGTCGCCCTCCTGCCCCCCGCGAACGTCAAAGTCCGGGCCTTCGTGCCCGAGATGCAGGTCCATAACCTCCACCCGGGGGACCCCGTGCAAGTCATCGTGGACGGCGCGCCTGGGCCGCTGGCCGGGCAGATCAGCTTCATCTCGCCCCGCGCGGAATACACGCCGCCGGTCATCTACAGCCGGGAGAACCGCAGCAAGCTGGTCTTCATGATCGAGGTGACCTTCGCTCCCCAGACCGCCGCCACCCTGCACCCCGGCCAGCCGGTGGACGTGGGACTATGAGTGACGATTTTGCGATCGATGTGCAGGGAATGACCAAGCGGTTCGGCAGCCTGACGGCGGTCGATCACGTCGATCTGGCGGTCCGCGCGGGGGAGATCTGCGGGTTCCTCGGCCCCAACGGCAGCGGCAAGACGACGTTCATCCGAATGCTGTGCGGCCTGCTCCGCGCCGAGGAAGGCCGGGGCACCTGCCTGGGCTACGACGTGATCCGCGCGAGCGAGACGATCAAGCAGCACGTGGGCTACATGACCCAGCGCTTCAGCTTCTGGGAAGACCTGAGCATCGCCGAGAATCTGGATTTCGTGGCGCGGATGTACTTTGTGAAGGAGCGCCGGCGCGCGGTGCGCGAGACCCTGGAGCGACTCGGGCTCGCCGAGCGGAGGAACCAGCTGGCCGGCCAGCTTTCCGGCGGCTGGAAACAGCGTTTGGCGCTGGCCGCCTGCATGATCCACCAGCCGAAGCTGCTGTTGCTCGATGAGCCGACGGCCGGCGTGGACCCCAAGGCCCGCCGCGAATTCTGGGAGGAAATCCATCGGCTTGCCGCCCAGGGACTGACGTTCCTGATCGCCACGCACTACATGGACGAGGCCGAGCGCTGTCACCGGCTCGCCTTCATCCTCCGGGGCCGCCTGCTGGCCCAGGGCTCCGTGGCGGACGTGGTCGGGCAGGCACGCCTGACGACGTGGTCGGTCGCCGGCCCGGATTTGCTCACGCTGGCGGCGCGGCTCCAGCGCGACCCGGCGGTCGAGCAAGCGGTGGCCTTCGGCAACCTGCTGCACGTCAGCGGTCCCGATGCGGCGGCTCTGGAACGGGCCCTCGCGCCGTTTCACACACCGCCCTACAAATGGCGACAGGTCGAGTCCGGCCTGGAGGACGTGTTCATTCACTTCATGAGCCGGGCGGAGGGCGAATCGTCATGAGAAGGCGGGAGGTGGACTTCTGCAAGACGGACGTTGGGCCTGTATTATACCAGGAAATCGGTTTCACGATTTCCTGGCATGATGGCTGTGACTGGGGCTCTATCTGGTACTTGGGGTTTGGGAAGGGAGAATCATGAAATCGATTCTCCCTTCCCAAAGTAGGCCCAACGTCCGTTTTGCAGAAGTCCACCGTGCGTTCTCCTGCCGGCGGTTCTGGGCCATCGTGGTGAAGGAGTTCATCCAGATGCGCCGGGACCGGCTGACCTTCATGATGATGATCAGCATGCCACTGATGCAGCTGGTCCTGTTCGGCTATGCCATCAATTCGGACCCCCGCCATCTGCCGACCGGGGTGCTGCTGGCCGACCGGGGACCGCAGGCCCGCACCCTCCTGCACGCGCTGCGGAACAGCAGCTATCTGACCTTCGTGCGGGAGTTCCGCACAGAAGAAGAGGCCCGCGCCGCGATCGCCCGCGGGACCGTGCAGTTCCTGGTCCACATCCCCGAGAGCTTCACCCGCGATCTGCTGCGGGGCCAGAGACCCGCGGTGCTGTTGGAGGTGGATGCGACCGATCCCGGCGCCGTCGGCAACGCGGTCAGCGCCGCCCGCACGCTGCTGAACAGGGCCATCGAGCGCGACCTCCAGGGCCCGCTCGCTTTCCCGCCGGCCGGACCCGATCCCATCGACCTGCGCGTCCACGCCCTGTACAACCCGGAAGGGCTCACCCGCTACAATATCGTGCCCGGCCTGATGGGCGTCGTGCTGACGATGACGATGATCATGATCACCGGCCTGGGGATCACGCGGGAGCGCGAGCGCGGCACGATGGAGAACCTGCTGTCCATGCCCGCCCGTCCCGCGGAAGTGCTGATCGGCAAGATCATCCCCTACATCCTCCTGGGCTACATCCAGGTAGGCCTGATCCTGGGCGCCGCCTACGGACTCTTCCAGGTCCCCATGGTGGGCAGCCTCGCCCTGCTGCTGACAGCCGGCCTCGTGTTCATCCTGGCCCACCTGGCGATCGGCATCACCTTCTCCACGCTGGCCAAGAACCAGCTCCAAGCGGTCCAAATGGCGTACTTCTTCTTCCTGCCCTCGATCATGCTGTCCGGATTCATGTTTCCCTTTCGAGGCATGCCGCGCTGGGCGCAGTGTATCGGGGAGGTCCTGCCGCTGACCCATTTTCTGCGGATTGTCCGGGGCATCCTGCTCAAAGGCAACGGTCTGGCCGCGATCTGGCGCGAGCTGTGGCCCATCGCCGTCTTCGCCGCGGTCGCGCTGGTGATCGGCGTGAAACGCTACCGCCGCACGCTCGACTGATCCGTGGTGCGGCGGGAATACGGTGGCGGGTCTTTCCGGGCATGCGGGAACCCGCACAACGCCAGGAACGCCCGCGGTACTGCGGATGGGCTTCAGCCCATACCGTCCACGAACAGAATGCGCGTGCGCCCTCTCTTGTCACCCCCGCGCAGGCGGGGGTCCATAGAGGTCCAGGCGATTCTGGATTCCCGCCTGCGCGGGAATGACAGCAGGCAGAAGCCACGTTCATCGTGTTAGAGGCTCTGAATCAAGAATCACAAATCGAATATCAGAAATCTCGCAAGCATCTCACTTCGCACTCTTCCAGGCAAAGGGCTTGCCGGTGAGGCGTTCGTAGGCGTCGATGTACTTCTCACTGGTCTTGGCCACGATGTCCGGCGGCAGCTCGACACCGGGGCCGGACTTGTTGAAGTGGATCTCCTCGAGCCAGTTGCGGACGAACTGCTTGTCGAAGCTCTCCTGGTCGCGGCCGCTCTGGTATTTGTCGGCGGGCCAGAATCGCGAGGAGTCCGGCGTGAGGACTTCATCGATCAGGATGATCCTGCCCTCCCCGGTCACGCCCCACTCGAACTTCGTGTCGGCCAGGATGATCCCCCTGCCCTGGGCGTACATGCCGGCCTGGTTGAAGATCTCGATGCTCTTGTCGCGCACGTGCGTGGCCCGCTCCGTGCCGACGATTTTGGCGGCTTGCTCGAAGCTGATGTTCTCGTCGTGCAGGCCGCGCTCGGCTTTGGTGGCGGGCGTGAAGATCGGCTCGGGCAACTTCTGGCACTGCTTCAGTCCGGCCGGTAGCTTGACGCCGCAGACGGTGCCGCTCTGCTGATATTCCTTCCAGCCCGACCCCGCCAGGTAGCCGCGGACGACACACTCGATGGGCAGGACCTGGACCTTGCGGACCAGCATGCTGCGGCCTTCGAGCTGCCTGGCATACTTCGGGAACGGCGCCGGCAGGTCCGCGACCTTGTCGGAGAGCAGGTGGTGCTCGACCCGGCCGCCCAGGAACTCAAACCAGAACTTCGAGATCTGGGTCAGAACGATCCCCTTGCAGGGAATGCCGTTGGCCATGACGACGTCGAACGCACTGATCCGGTCACTGGCCACGATCAGCAGCTTGTCGCCCAGGTCGTAGATATCCCGAACTTTACCCCGCACCGGCTCCGAGCCGGGAATCTTCGTCTGTAGAATGGTCTGCATGCGAATTCCTTTCGATCGCCCATCGGGCCGACGCTTATGCTAAACTCCCTCCGGCCGAGAGTCAACCCGAACCGCGGACCGGGAACAAGATGGGCAAAGTGGACCCGCGGCCGCTGCGGCTCCGCCCCCCGTGCAACTCGTCCATAACGTCCACTCCGTGCACGAGTCCGCCGCGCCCCAGGATTCGGTCGCACACCCGCCCGGCCCGCCAGTATGAATGGTCGCGAGGGACTCGTGCGGAGGGATTTGAGAAGAAACAGGGTCTGGCACAAGGGGGGGCACGATGAGAGTGGCCCTTTCCTCCGAGGGGGAGAGACGCGATACACAGGTCGAGCCCTGGCTGGGCCGGGCGGCCTACTTCCTGATCGTCGATACCGACAGCATGATCTTCGATCCTCTGGAGAAGGAGAGCCCCGGTGAGTCGCCGGAGCTCGAGGAAATCAACGCGGCCCGGCTGATCGTCGACGCCGGGGTGCAGGCGGTGCTGACCGGCAATTGCGGGCACGAGGCCCGGCGTCTGTTCGCCACCGCCGGGATCACGGTGTTCCAGAGCGGTCCGGGGACGGTCGAGAAAGCCGTCGAGCAGTATCAGGCCGGCCGACTCGTCGAGGTCCCGGCTCCAGGGCTGCGCGAGCCCGTGGAAGCCGGCGTCCCTGCCGCCGCCGGGGAACCCTGAGCGTACGGCGTGGTGGCGCCGTCCTTCGACGGCGGCGCGTTGCCTTCGGCGGGGAATCGCAAGCGCCGCCTGTTGGTAGCGACGCCGTCAGGCGTTATCCGGATATGCCCTTACGGGCACACTACGAACCAAGGCCTTCGGCCTGGGATGGTCTGACGATCTTGCGGAGAGTCTTATCCTATGCCCTGGTGGGCACGCTCGTCGACGTAGGCCAGGACCTTCTCGCCCAGGCGCTCGATCTCGGGCGTGGCCGGCAGGAAGGCCAGAAGCTGCTCCAGGGAGCCTTGCGCGCGCAGCCGCGCCAGGGAGATGGCGAAATTCATATCGTAAACCCAGCTCAGCTTGCAGGCGATCATATCGTTGAGCGTCTGCATCATGCCATGCTCGGTGAGCCGGCCGTTCATTATGGTCTCGAGCACGACCGCGGACACGCGCGGCTCATCGGGAAGCTCGAACTTCCACCAGAACTCGGCGGCCGGGTCCGCCCGGTACTGACGATACAGTTGGACGGCCGTCCGGTAGATGTCGAGCTTGTCGGCGTCGCGGATCAGCTTGGAGAACAGCAGCGCCTGGCCGGTGAGACCGGCGGGCAGCGACTTGCCGCCGTGATGCTCGATGGCCGTTTCCACCCACTGGCGGTCCTCCCGCCGCAGGACGCTCAGGATGCCTTCGCGCCGGAGGATCTCGACGCCCAGGAGGGAGTGATTGACACTCCGGGCGTCGTTGAAGGTCTGATACTCGGCAAACTGCGGGAAGCGGCCGACATCGTGAAACAGCGCCACCACCTCGGCCACGTGCCTCTGGCGTTCGTCCAGAGCCAGGTGCTCGGCCAGAATGAGGATCTCCGCGCAAGTCCGCTGCGTGTGTTGCTGCTTCAGCCGCAGGTGCGCGTTGACGCACGCGTCGTCGCCGAAGAAGCGACTCGTGAACGTTTCGAACCACCGTCTGAAGTTGTCCAGCGGATACGACTCGATCGGCATATTCCAAGTCCGGCCAGGTTGCTCCAGGGAAAGCGGCCAGTCTACTGGAAGGGCCCGCCCGTGGCCAGAGGCTATTTGGTTTACGATTGATGATTTTTGATTTATGATTTGCCGGACGTGCCGGCGGCGATTGCCGGCGCAAAATCAGAAAGCAGAAATCGTAAATCTCGAAGGGGGTTCGGCATGCCAACCGTCAAGGATATCGTGATTCGCAAACCCGCGCCGGAAGAGACCACTCGGTGCCAGAGCTGGCCGATCTGGACGTGCGAGCCCAGCCGGTTCGATTGGTCCTACACGGAGAAAGAGACGTGCCTGATCCTGGAGGGCAAGGTCACGATCTCGGATGGCAAGGACGCCGTGAGCTTCGGACCGGGCGATCTGGTCATCTTCCCCCAGGACCTCGACTGCGTCTGGAACGTCGAAAAGGCCGTCCGCAAGCACTACAACTTCGGCTGAAGAGGCCCACGATCAGGCCACTGGTGCTCTCGCCTGGCCTGGCATGGCGAGGAGCGCGGTGGCGAAGCCATCTCCACGCCGTGGAGGGAGATTACTGCGCTCGCAATGACCTGCCGGGTGTGGGATCTTGAGATCGTTTCTTATAGCCGATCCACGAGACCCTCCTGCGGGGTTCTGCCAAGCCGCTCTTCGAAAGAAGATCGATGACACCCTTGACGAACTCCAGGCGGACTTGGATACTGGGTTGGCATGGTTGAGGGAATGCAGTGAGGCCCGACCGCACGGTGGGAAGTGACTGTCCGACCAGGTATGGGCGACTACACTTCAAGCGCTGGAGACAATGATGGATGAACACTGTGACAGCCAGGGGAGAGACTCGTGACCCAGGCAGCGGCTCTCGCCCGGACCGCGGACACTCTGTACCTGGTGCTGGTCAGCATGAGGCCCAGGCAGTGGCTCAAGAACGGCTTTCTGTTCGCCGCGCTGCTGTTTTCGCAGAACCTGTTCCATCCCGCCAAGTTGGCGGCCAATCTGTTCGCCTTCGCCGTCTTCTGCCTGGCCTCCGGGGCCGTGTATCTGCTCAACGACCTCCTGGATGCGAGCCAGGACCGCAGGCATCCGAAGAAGCAGTCCCGCCCGATCGCCTCGGGCGCCCTGGACCCGCGGGCCGCCGGACTGGCCTGCGCCGCGATCCTGCCCCTGTCTCTGCTGGCGGGGTATGGGATCAACGGGTCGTTCTGCCTGATTCTGGCGGGTTACCTGGCCATTCAGATTTCCTATTGTCTGTTCGTCAAGCATCTCATCATTCTCGACGTGTTTTCCATCGCCTCGGGATTCGTCCTGCGCGTGGCGGCCGGGTCCGTGGCCATCCAGGTGCCCATGTCCCGCTGGCTGATCATCTGCACGATCTTCGTTTCACTGTTCCTGGCCGTGGCCAAGCGCCGGCATGAGCTGCTGCTCCTCGGCACCGACGCCAGCAATCACCGCAAGGTCCTCGAACAGTACAGCGTGCTGTTCCTCGATCAGATGATCAGCATTGCCACGGCCGGAACGATCGTGTCCTATTCGCTGTACACCCTCTCCGAGGAGACGATCGCGAAATTCGGCACGACGCATCTGTGGTTCACGATTCCGATCGTGCTCTACGGGATTTCCCGATACTTGTACCGGGTTTACACCCATCACGACGGTGGCCAGCCCGAGGATCTGGTCTGGAGAGACAAGCCCCTGCTGGCATGCGTGGCGGTCTACGTCCTCGCCGTCGTGGCCATCCTCTACCTGCCTTCAGGACCGCTGTCATGAGGACTTCCACCGTCGCCGTGCTCAAGACCCATCCGCAGACCGTGTTGGCGGATCTCGCGCGGCTGATGTCCCGGGCGGGCCTGGAACAGGCTCTGCCGAAGGACAAGACCACGATCCTCAAGGACAACCTCTCGTGGCACGTTCCCTACCTGAGCGCCAATACGACGCCCTGGCAGCTCGAAGGCACGATCCGGGCGCTGCGGCAGGCCGGCTACGAGTCGCTCGTGGCGGTTCACAACAATACCGTGGTGACGAATCCCTACAAGGGCGGGATCCAGAACCGGCTCACGCCGGTGTATCGCCGGTACGGGGTCGAGGAGAAGTACAACTTCCGGCCCGAGGACATGCGGTGGATCACCTACACGCCGCGGGCGAGAATGCGCGTGCTGGACCAGGTCTACCCCGAGGGGATTCACATTCCCGAGTACTTCCTCGGCAAGAACATCGTTCATCTGCCCACGGTCAAGACCCACATCTACACGACGACCACCGGCGCGATGAAGAATGCGTTCGGGGGATTACTGAATAGAAAGCGCCATTACACCCACAGCGTCATCCACGAGACATTGGTAGACCTGCTGGCGATCCAGAAGGAAATCCACAGCGGGATCTTCGCCGTCATGGACGGAACCCTCTGCGGCAGCGGGCCCGGCCCGCGCACGATGGTTCCCGTGGAGAAAGATTATCTCCTGGCCGGCAGCGATTCGGTGGCGATCGACGCCGTGGCCGCCCGGATGATGGGCTTCGATCCCATGAATATTCCCTATCTCCGCCTGGCCCACGAAGACGGTCTGGGAACTGCCCGGCCGCAGGAGATCGAGATCGTCGGGGAGGACGTCTCGGGGGTGAACTTCGGTTTCCAGGTCGGGGACAACTTCGCCAGCCGGTTTGGCGACGCCCTGTGGTTCAGTCCGCTGAAGGTATTCCAGCGGTTGTTCTTCCAGACGCCGCTCGTGTACCTGTTCATTTTTGGCTCCTACTTCTATCACGACTTTCTCTGGTGGCCTCTGAAAGGCCGGCGGGTGCAGAAGACCCTGGCCCTGAGCACTAAATGGGGCCGGCTCTTTCAGGACTACGCCGATTCGGACGAAGGCGGCGGGGGTGAGCCCTGAGAGGGTGTGTGAGAAGCCCACAAGAACCCGCAGGCGCGGGTGGCATCGTCAAGGCCGAAGGCCTTGGCGATGGTCTTACGCAAGCTCAATCCCACCATCGCCAGCTGCGCTTGACGATGCCACCCACGGGGCAAACGCGCCCAATCAAGCCAATGCGGGCAGCCAGCAGGTCCCATCATTCCACCCTTCCAAGCCAATGCCTATCGTGCAAGACAAAGGCAGTTTCAGGCGGAGGTCACCCGCCGCAGCGGCGGCGCACCGCGGTCAGACCACGAACTCCTGGGGCTGGAATTCCAACCGGCGGCCGGCGGCGGCGGCTTCGTTGACCTTCAGGACCGTGACGGCGGTCTCGTAGCCGACCTCGGGCGGACAGGTCAGCTTTGCCTGGCCGCGAAGCGCGTCGAAGAAGTTCTCCAGGTGCGGCTGGTGAATCAGCTTGTCCGCCTGCACCGGCAACTGGTAGCACGGCGGCGGGACGGATTCGCGGCTGTCCACTGTCGCGCCTGGGGCGGGCAGGGGTTTCTTCTCCGGCTCCACCGCTTCGCCCAGGTAGCCCCGGCGGCTCCACGGCTCCCATTTCGCCGGCGGGACCCAGGTCTCGCGGTAGATCCGGCAGCGCGAGGCCCGCTCGGAGACCACGAGCGTCCCCTCGTGGCCCATGAACATCTCGTAGTAGCCCTGGCCGCTGTTGGTGGTGATCGTCTGGTAATACGCGCTGACCGGTCCCTCCGCGGTGACGTACTCGTAGATGGCCATGACCGTGTCGTACCACTCGTGGGTGCGCGGGTCGTAGAAGTTGGTTCGGCCGCTGGCAAGCACCGCCGCCGGGCGAGTTCCCAGGAACCAGTTGTAGATGTCGATCTGGTGCGAGCCGAGATCGACGATGGGCCCGCCGCCCAGGCCTTTGTACCAGCGCCAATTGCGAAGTTGGTGCATGGACTCGTAGCCGTATTTCTGGAGCGTGGCCGCATCGAGCTCCGTACCTTTGGGACAGCCGGCCGGCTCCTGCACGGACCGGTTCCACTGACCGTTGACGGCGGTCAGCCGCCCGAGCAGCTTCGCCTCGCCCAGCAGCTTGTCGCGGCAGAAGTTGTAGATCGGGCTGCTGCGGCGCTGGTGACCGATTTGCAGGAGCTTGCCGGTGCGGCGGGCCGCCTCGACCATCTTGCGGGCCCCTGCCCGCGTGTTGGACATCTCCTTCTCGCAGTAGACGTGCAGCCCCGCGTCCAGACAGGCGACTGTGTGCTCGGCGTGCCAGCAGTCCGGCGTGGCCACGAGCACCGCGTGCAGGCCCCTCTCCTGCGCGAGCATCTCGCGATAGTCCTCGTAGGCGTTGGACCCGTGCTGATACGCCCGCAGTCGGCCGGCGACCCATCTGCGATTGTACGGCCAGATGTCGCAGACCGCCTGGAACCGCACGCCCGGAATCCGCCGGGCCGCCTCCATGAGGACTTTGCCCTGCTCGCCCGCCCCGATCAGGGCGACATTGATGGTCTCGGCATTCCCCGCCGCCCGCAGACTGCCGAATACCCCGGGACCCAAGGCCAGTGCCGCCCCGGCCCCCGCCGCCGACCGCAGAAATCTCCGCCGATCCAAT
>JALORE010000475.1 GCA_025459125.1 Planctomycetota bacterium
TTGGGCGGCCGTCGTGCGATGATGGACACTTCGACACAGGATCCGTTGAGCAGGTGATGGTGGCATGGATGAACCGTGGGGTCTGCTGGTATTATTGGGTGTGGCGGCGGTGCTCTGCGGCCCGGTGGCCCTGGTGGTGGGCTTGGTCGCTCTGAAGCGGATTCGGGAGATCCACCGTGAGATCGCGATGCTGGTCGTTGCGCCGCCGCAGGATCGGCGCGTCGGCAATCGGCCGCGCCTGACGGCGGTTCTTCCCGGTGTGCCCGAGGTTGGTACCGCTCTGCCGGCCGAGACTCCCCCTGCGGCGGAACCGGCCGGTGAGCCGGTGGCAGCCACGGCGTCCGCCGCCGTGCCGCGCATCGCAGCCGAAGGCCCTAATGCCGGTCCTCCGGCCTCCGGGACGGCGGCTCCCCCGGTCCGCCAGGACACAGCGCCGCAGCCCCGGCGGGATTCCCTGGCCCTGGAGCAGCGGATCGGGACGCGGTGGGTGCTCAGCGCCGGCGTGATCACGATGATCTTTGCCGTGGGGTTCTTTTTGAAATACGCCTATGACAGCGGCTGGATCGGGCCGCTGGGCCGGGTGCTCAGCGCCGGCACCGGCGGCTTGGCGGCGCTGGCGCTCGGCGAGCTGACCCGCCGGCGCGGCTACGATTTCGTGGCCAAAGGCGTTACCGCTTTGGGTCTTGCGATTCTCTATGCGACCGTGTTCGCGGCCCATCGGTGGTACAACCTGTTGGACTCGGTGCCGGCGTATGGACTGGCCATCACCATCACCGTCACCGCCATGTCCTATGCAGTCGTTCTAAATGAAGTGATCGTCGCCCTGTTATCGCTGGTGGGCGGCTACCTGACCCCGATCGTGCTCTCGACCGGCGCGAACCTGCCCCATCCGTTGTTCGCCTACGTCCTGATCCTGAGCACCGGCGCGATGCTCTGCGCCTACTGGCGGAAGTGGAACCCGGTGAACGTGCTGGCCTTTGTGGGCACGTACCTGCTGTACACGCTCTGGTTCGAGAGATTCTATCGGCCCGTGCTGGACGTGAGCTGGCCGCCGCCGCCGTTGGGCGCGGCACTGTCCTGGTTGGCGGTATTCTTCCTCGTCTTTCTGATCCTGCCGGTGCTGCATACACTCCGCCGGCGGGTGAGGTCGGAGATCCACGATGCCCTGCTGGTGCTGGGCAACGGCGCCGTGGTGTTCTACTACCTCTGGACCATGCTGGCCGTGCCGCACCGGCCGTGGCTGGCCTTGTGCAGTCTCGTCATTGGCGCGCTGTATCTGGGCGTGATGGCCCTGGTTGACCTGCGCTGCCCGGCCGATGCCGACCTGCGCCGCGCCCTGCTGATCGCGGGCCTGGCATTCCTCTCGCTGGCGGTGCCGCTCTACTTCCAGACGCACGCGATCGCGCTGATGTGGACCGTGGAGGCCGTGGCACTGGCGGCCATCGGATCGCGCTACCGCGACCTGCTGGTGCAAGCGGCCGCCGGGGCGGTATTTGCCCTGGCCGTCGGCGAGCTGGCGGTCGAGCTGCCCCTGCACGCGGGGCCGTTTCGACCGGTCTTCAACAGTCCCTTCGGCGCCTGGTGTTTCGTGGCCGCCGGCGCGCTGGCCGGCCACGTGCTCTACCGGGTGGACCGGCGCCTCGACGCCCAGATCCGCCGCACGGCCGCCCAGGCGGGCTACACGGCGGGCCTGCTCCTGCTGCTGGTCGCGCTGGGTCTGGAGTTGTGGTCCCACGAAGACTTGAATCGCCCGGCGGAGGGACAAGACCTCTTCCTCCGGCAGATGACGCTCGTCGTGGCGCCGTTTCTCCTGCTGTTTGCCGCCCGGCCGGTCCGCCCGCGCGGCCGGCTCTGCCGGGGCGTGGCGACCTCCTTGGCCATCCTGAGCGCCACGCTCCTTGTCCTCGTCTATCAGGGTCTCCGTCACGAGGCGTCGGTGCTCTTTCTGAACGGTGGCTGCGCACGGTCCCTGGTCCTGCTGGCGGCCGTTTTCGGGACCGCCTGGCTGCTGCGACGCTCGGAACGGCAAGAAACGGCGATGCCGGTGGCGTCCACGCCCGTGGCCCTGGTCGGCATCGTGGCCCTCTGGCTGGTCATGACCGAAGAGATCTGGCTTCACTATGACTCCCGCCCGCCGACCGGTCCGGCGCAGTTTCTGGCGCAGATGTACATCTCCATGCTCTGGGCCCTGTATGCCACCGGCCTGATGGTGCTCGGTTTCTGGCGGCGCCTCCGGTCGCTGCGGTACCTCGCGCTGGGCATCTTCCTGCTGCTGCTGGCCAAAATCTTCCTGCTCGACACCCGGACTGTCGAGACCACCTATCGCATCGCGGGTTTCCTCGTCACCGGCTTGGCTCTGGTGGGTGTCTCGTACCTCTACCAGTATCTCAAGAAGAAGGGCTTCTTCGAGGCGATGTGACGGGATGCGGGACCTGGACGAACTGTTCGCCGCGTTGGAACGATCGGAATTCCGCCGGCGGTTCCGGCTGCGCGGACGGGAAGCGGCTTATCTCCAGCAGAAGGGCTTGGAGACCATCCTGGCCCATGCACGTGACTTCATCGAACAGCGGCTCGCGCCGGCCGAACCGCTCAACGACGGCCAACAGACGCCCATGCGGAATCATCCCGCCTTCATCGCCCAGCACGCGACCGCCACCTGTTGTCGCGGCTGCCTGGAGAAATGGCACCAGATTGCTAAAGGCCGACCCTTGTCTGACCGAGAAGTCCAGTATGTGGTGGCCGTCCTCCGGCGCTGGCTGGAGCGACAGCGCGCGGAGTGACCCGCGCGTCCAAGCCTGGGGGTGTCTGTGTCCGAAAAAAGTTGTGGCGGCGCCCCTGCCGGACTATACTGTGGTCGGTAGTAGAGAGTATTCCAGAATGGAAATGCCGGAACGGAATCCGAAAGTGGTTGTGATTGGCGGCGCGTACATCGACTTGGCCGTCCGATCTCCTCATATTCCCGCTCCCGGCCAGATCGTCAGCGGCTCCGCGCTGTCCTGCACCGTGGCCGGTCCGGGACCGATCCAGGCCGTGCAGGCGGCCCTGTGTCATTGTGAGGTATCCCTCATCAGCAAAGTGGGCGGTGACGCCTTCGCCCAGATGGCCCTCAAGAGCCTCGCTGAGTACAAGGTGGATACCGAGTACGTGTTCTTCGCCGAGGCCAAGAACACCGGGGTCATCGTGACGCTCGTCGATTCCGAAGGCGAGAACGCCGTCTGCCGCTATACCGGGGCGAACAGTGCCCTCCAGCCGGCGGATATCCAGATGGCGGAAGAGCGGATTGCCCAGGCCAAGGTGTGCCTGATCCATGGCTGCCTGCCCCAGGAAG
>JALORE010000476.1 GCA_025459125.1 Planctomycetota bacterium
GCCCTTGTGAGTGACGGGCGCGAAGGGGCTTCCGCTCGCAAAAATGGCCCTGCCATCACTCCAGGTATACGCCTGCTCGGCGGTGCATTCAGAGTGGGACGTCGGGTTTGAATAAGGAAAGATGATCGGCCGTTCGTTGACCGCGCTCATATTCTCAATGACCTGCCGGGTGAACGCCCCGCCGACAGTGCTGACGCCAATGATAGCGGTCGGTTTGAGCCTGAGGATGCACTCGGCAAAGTCGTTTGACGGCGCGCCTTCATCGGCGAACGGTCTTTGGTACTCGGCCAAGTCCTGCCTCGACCTCACCAGCAGCCCGTTCACATCGAACATTCGGATGCGCCGCAAGGCCTCCTCCTTGCCAAGCCCGTCTTTCTGGAATTTCTTCACGAGCATGTCAGCAATGCCGAAGGCCGCAGCCCCGGCGCCCAGAAAGAGGAATCTCTGCTCCGCAAAGGGCCGACCCAACAACCGGCTCACGGCGATAAAACCCGCGACGGCGATTGCCGCCGTGCCCTGAACGTCATCGTTGAACGAGCACACCCTGTCGCGGTATTTGTCCAGGATCCGGATGGCATTCACACCCGCGAAATCCTCCCACTGGATGCACGCCCCGGGATAGACTTTCATCACGGCTCTTACAAACGCCTCCACGAAATCGTCATACGCCTTCCCGCGTACCCTCCGTTGTTTCAGCCCCGGGTAGAGCGGGTCGTTCAGAAATTTCTCGTTGTCCGTACCCACGTCGAGCACGATGGGGAGGGTGTGTTCGGGGGGGACGCCCGCGCAGCTCGTATAGAGCGCCAGCTTTCCGATGGGGATGCCTATGCCGCAGACGCCCAGGTCGCCAAGGCCCAGAATGCGCTCACCGTCGGTGACGACGATGAACCTGATGTCGTCGGCCGGCCAGTTCTTCAGCAGCGTCTCGATCCTCCGCTTATTCTTGATCGATATGAAGAGCCCCCGGGGCCGCCGCGCGATGTGGCCCAGGCGCTGGCACGCCTCCCCCACCGTCGGTGTGTAGACCAGCGGCAGGAACCGGGCGGGGTCGCTGATCACGGTCTTGAAGAACAGCGTTTCATTCGTGTCGAGCAGGTTCGTCAGGTAGACATACTTTTCGATCGGGAGGTCAAGGCTCCCAAGTTGTTCGTTGACGCGCAGGATCTGGGTCTCCAGGGTCTCGACCGAATCCGGCAGTATCCCTCTCAGACCGAACTTGTCTCTTTCTCTCGGGGTGAACGCGGTTCCCTTGTTCAGCCGGGGATTGTACAACACGGACACTCCCGTCGTTCTTTTCATGATCTCCTATCCTCTCATGGCTCCGATCAGTAGGACCCAGGCGATAATGAACGCCGGGCCCACCACTCCCATTAAGAGCCCTCCGAGTCTGAGATCCTTCTGCTCAATGAACCCTGTGCTGTAAGCAATTGCGTTCGGCGGCGTCGAGACGGGCAGGAATAATGCCGTTGATGCCGAGAGTCCGACGATCATACATACTTCAATACTGTTCCCTGGGAGGATTGCCATGCCCAGAGGAATGAGGACGGTGCTTGTCGCGGTATTGCTCATGACGTTGGAGAAGAGCATCGTGGCGTATGCCAGGACGAGATAGAAGACGATGTTCGGCACCTGCAGGGAAGCCAACCGTCCCGCATAGATGCCCAGCAATCCAGTCTGCTGCAGCGCGGTGCCCAGCGCCAGCCCACCCGCCACGAGGATGAGCGTATCCCATCCGATTGACCGGATGTCTTCCCCTTTGAGAATCCCCGTCATGGGAAGAAAGACCAGCGGTATGGCTGATACCGCCGCGGCGCCCAAGTGATGAATCGGGCTGGTGAGCCAGAGCGCGAGGGTCACCGTCAGGATGGCAATGACCGTCAGGCGTTTCGTCCGGTACTCGCGGGTGATCGCGGCCCCTGGCGACGCGGAATCACCGACGGAGAGAGGTTCAGAATTCCCCAGGAAGCGTTTGACGAGCACCCACCACGAGAGCCACGTCAGAAAGAGCGTCATCGGCAGGCCGTAGTACATCCACGTGACGAAGTCCATCGCCTGACCTGCCGTGGCAAGGGCCCCCACCGCAATGGCGTTCGGCGGGCTGCCGATAATGGTGCCCATTCCCCCTGTGGTGGCGGCGATCGGAATCCCGAGGACGAGCCCCTTCGCGACGGGCGACTGTTTCCCCAATTTGACCAGAAGCGGCATCAAAGCGGCGATCACCATTGCCGTTGTGGCAGTATTGGAAATGAGCATGGAGAATACCATCGTCACCATCATCAGCCCAAACAACACCCGCTTCGGGTCCGAGCCGCACACCTTCATCGCGAGGCGTATGAGGTCGGCGTCCAATTTTGTCTTTGTCATCGCCGATGCCAGGAAAAACCCTCCTATCATCAACCAGATCACGTTGCTCGAAAACGTATTGAGATAGATCTTCACATCCTGGGGTGTCGTCGTGAACAATTCGGAGCCCAGCGTGAAGGCCAGATATGCGATAATGAGCAACCCCACTGCAAACGGCGGGACCGCCTCGGTGAGCCATAACCCGATGGAGAAACAGAGGAGAAAGAGGACATAGGTCTGCGCCTGCGAAAAGGAAGGCTCCCTGAGAATCCAGGCTAGCCCGAGGGCAGCGATGAGTGAGATTATGAATTGAAGGCTCTTCTTGAATCTGTTCATCCGATCACCATGCTGGAGTGTTTGCGTTGGCGCGTTGCTGGGTCAATAGTCCGGTTGACCCATGATATCGCCACACGGTGACTTATGCAACTGGTTCGAACACCCCGCGCCGCATTGAACAATCCTGCACATCTGCCTCTCCCTCTGCCGTATCCGGCGCGGCGGACAGTCGGGACCGGCGAATCGCGTGCGGAAGCCACACTTTCGGTCGTCCACGAGTTGCGTGCCGGGCTTCTCCCTGCATCAATTCAGTACGGACCCAGGATATTCTCGGTTCGAGAGCCTAGTTGCAGGACAGCGTCACGAGGTTTTCTGTGTCTGCTGGTCACACCGTACGGAAGAGACGCACCGAATGGGGCTTGATCCTCCGTTTCTTTGCGCGACTTGATCAGCCGGCCACTCAAATGGACCGTATGAAACGAACAAAGCGCCCCCAACTCCCCCATTCTCTCGCTAGGTCTGAATACTCGGGTTTGCGCGGACCCGTCCACGTGTGGCCAAACGGACACGACTGGCCTGCCCTGGCGTGCATTGAAGGTAATCGTGCAATACGGGGCCGGTCAGCCCACTTGCCAATAGGGGACGAAGGGAGTACATTTCAGGGAACACCATGCAAAAGGGAAGTGTTGTGCATTAGTCAGGCGTGC
>JALORE010000225.1 GCA_025459125.1 Planctomycetota bacterium
CGCGGGCTTGACCTTGTCGTAGAGCAGGCCCATACCATCGACGAAGTGGTCAGGATATGGTCGGACGGTGCGGGACTACATCTCATGCGAAGATGGCATTCTCTCGTCGTGACACTCGCGGGGAATCCCCCCGGGTAGCCCGGGGTATTGGATGGAAAGAACCGACGCTGTTCTCCACTCCTGGCATGCAGGAGCATGCTCAATAGAGCATCTGGACAAGAGCAGCAGGCTCGACTCGAAACATCGAGCCTTTGCCTTCAAAGAAACCGTGTGCGTCGATCATGTGCAGGCTCAGATCGGACCACCGCAGGATGTCGTCGGAGCCCTTGCGTCTGATCGTCGTAATCCTCTTGAAATAGCGCCCCCGATGCCGCCAAGGACAAGGGAGTGCCCCTCGCGCCTCATCCACCTGGGCTTCATGCTCGGGATCAACTTCTGTCCAAACGCCTTGGGCCCTGGCGGCTTGGTTCGTCACTTCCCTCATCCTGGAGGCGAGTTCACGCGCCGTTACCCCCAGGCGTGACAGTTCGCCTGCGTCCGCGTCGATCACATCTGCGACGCTACGAGGATCCGCGCCCATGAATCCGCCCGCCACCAGAGTAGAGCGCCGCAAGTCAGCGTCCAAATGCTCTATTTCAGGTCCCTGCCTCATCGGAGACTCCGCAAAGAATGGGATTGACACAGCTCCCTCATCCTCCCGTGGTTGTCCCAGCGTCCCGTCTCAGGAAAACTTGTCATAGAATATCCTGTTATCCGTGACGCCCAACCCCTCGAGAACCTTGATGGATGCATCGATCATGCCCGGACTGCCACACAAATAGGCCTCGCATTCGGGGCCATTGTTCACGCTTCGTTGCACCGCCTGCGTGACCAATCCGACCTCACCATTCCAGGTCTCACGTCCCTCGACGGAGGCCACGACAGGTACGAACCGGAAAGACCGCAGTTGCGACTCCCATTGGCGCATGAGGTCGGTGTAGAACAATTCTCCGGTCTTGTTGGCCCCGAAGTAATAGACCGCAGGCCGCTTGCTGCCCACGTTCTTCATGTGATGCAGAATGCATTTGATCGGGGCCATACCGGAGCCGCCCGCGATGAATATGATGGGGGCCTCCGTGTCGGACAGCCGAAAGTCCCCGTAGGGACCGTTGATCCTGACCTCGTCTCCTTCCCTGAGGTACTTGAAGCAATAGGTCGTGCAAATCCCGTTGGGAACCAGGCGAATGATCAGCTCAATGATGCTCTTGTCCGCGGGGTCGGAGGCGATGGAATACGCTCGATAGACCTCCACCGAGCTTTTCTCGTAGACCGGCGTGCGCATCTGAACATACTGGCCGGGGACATAGTCCATCGTCGCCGGCTCTATCAACTGGAGGCGAAACAGCTTGATGTCGTGTGTAAGGTTTATGATCCTCGTGCAACGGGTGGCATATTCCTGGATCGTGAGCAATTCCCGCGGGATCAGGATCCGCAGATCCTTCTTGACTTTCACCTGGCAGCAGAGCCGGACTTTGGCGGCTCGCTCTTCTTTGCTCAAGTAGGGTTCCTCGGTGGGCAGGATGTTCCCCGCGCCTTCGAGCACTTTGAGTTTGCACAGACCGCACGTACCCCTTCCGCCGCAGGCGCTGGGAATGAAGATCTTCTCGGCGGTCAAGATGGAGAGCAGATTCCTGCCCCCCTGCACTTTCCATTCTCGATCGTCGCTGATGACGATCCGACATTCGCCGTAGTTGCCGATGAAATACTCGGAGACGACCAGAACCGCGGCCAGCGCTGCCCCAATCGCGCTTACAATCAGAACCGAGATGAGTGTTGAGCCAATCATCCTCTTACCGCGAGCGCCATCCTTGTCATCGCCCTTGAAGAACTCCCGCGAATCCGATAAACGCCAGCGCCATCAGTCCGGCGAGGATCAGGGTAATCCCCGGCCCCTGGAGGCCGCGAGGAATGCGATCTATGGCCATCTTCTGACGGATCCCAGCCATCGCCAGGATCGCCAGGAACCAGCCGATGCCGCTGCCGAGGGAATACCCGATCGTCACGATGAACGTGTACTCGCGAATCACCATAAAGAGGGCCGCCCCGAAGATGGCGCAGTTGACCGTGATCAAGGGCAGGAATACGCCCAGCTGTTGATAAAGAAACGGCGAGTATCGCTCGACCACCATCTCCACAAACTGAACGAACGCCGCGATGATGATGATGAACAGAATGAATCGAAAGGACTCCAGGCCCAGCGGGACGAGGACGTAGTGGTATGCAATCCAGTTCAGCAGCGTCGTGGTCGTGATGACGAAGATGACCGCCAGTCCCAGGCCGACAGCCCCTTTGATTTCACGGGAAACGCCAATGAACGAGCACAACCCAAGAAAATAGGTCAGTAGGATGTTCTGTGTGAAGATGGCCGCCACCATCACGACGAAGGATTCCTGGATTTCCGCACCAATGCTCATTTGGCCTTCTCCTCTTGCTTCTGCTGAAGCCAGCGGAAGAACCACACGACGATCGCCAGCATGAAGAACGCGCCCGGCGGTGTCACCATGATGATCCACTTATCCCAACCTGGTCCAGAGAAGAACGGCACCGGCATGCCCAGGAATGTGCCCAGGCCGAGGATCTCCCGGAAAGCCGCGATGATCAGCAAAATGAATGTGTAACCCAGCGAGGTACAGAGCCCATCCAGAAAGGCCTTTCCTGGGGGCTGCGTGGCGCCGTAGGCCTCGCAACGCCCCATCACAATGCAGTTGGTAAGGATCAGCCCCACGTAGGGCCCCAGATTGGCACGCATCGATGGCCAGTAGGCGCCGAGCAGTACATCCACGATGATCACATAGAACCCGATGATCAACGTCTCGACCATCATGCGAACATTGCGAGGCGTAAGCGTTCGAAACACCGACACGGTCGCGGAACTCAGCGACACGGTGAACACCAGCGCCGCACACATGACGATGGTGTTCATCACGAGATTCGTCACCGCCAACGTGCTGCAAATTCCGAGAACCTGCCGAAAGATGGGGTTGTCCTTCCACAGCCCCTGCACGGCAATATTCTTGGCCTGCGATCCTGCCATTCCAGGACTCATGATGCACCGCCTGTGGGCTTCGGACCCCCCTCGCTTGTGCCTGCCGCTTCGACCTGCGTTTGCCAGTCTCTGATGGCTCGATTCATCATCTCTTCCACTCGCACGGTCGTCTGTGTCGCGCCGGTGACGGCGTAGACATCGCTTTCGCCCAGGGAACTCCCGGGCCGCCTCATACGAATCGGTTTCTCCTTCGGGCCAAGCACTCTGCCCTTGAATTGCTCGCGGAATTTCGGCCGGACGATCTCGGCGCCAAGTCCCGGCGTCTCACTCTGCTCGTAGAACGCAATGCCTGTCACGGTCCTCTTGTCCGGTTCAACGCCGATGATCCCCTTGACGCGCGCCCAGAAGCCTTGCCCCTCGAAAGGAAGGGCGTAGCCGATGAATCGCCCATCTTGCCTCAAAATGTAGGCCCCGCCGGAAGAGGCATTGGGGTCACTTACCTGTTCCACGAACTTACGATGTACCTCAGGACCACTCCGGGCAGGATCGTGGTGGCCCAGCCCCGCCTCTAAAACCGCGGCCTCGAACGCCAACTGCGTGTTGGCTTCGACCCGTTCCTGTGTCAGAGCCGAAAAGCCGATGACTATGGAGCTGAAGGCGGCGGTCACGACGAACATATAGAAAATGGGATACCATTTCCTTTCGCGCATCATGCGGGCGAGCCCTCCTTCGCTGGGCGGGCGGCCTTGCCGGAGGTCCAGGCCCGGACTGAATGATCCAGAATCGGAGCGAACATATTGCCGATCAGGATCGCGAACATCAGGCCGCCGTTGAAGATCGAGAAATTCCGGATCACCACACTGCAGACCCCGATGATGACGGCGTAGAAAATCTTGCCGAGGTCTGTCTTCGGCGCACTGACAGGGTCGGTCGCCATAAAGAACGCGCCAAACAGCCAGCCGCCCCCAAGCAGAACCGTCAACGCGGCAGGCACCGGCTCGATCCCTGCCCAGTTGAGAATCTGGCTCAGGAGACCATAGGTGAGGATTACCGTGACGATGATCGTCCTGCTGGCTGTCCTGGTGAAGAACAGGTAGAGCCCGCCGATGAGGATCAGCAGGACGCTGGTGGCCCCCATCGTCCCGCTGAGTCGCCCGCAGAAGAGGACTTTCCAGAAAGACAGTCTCTTCACTTTCACGATCTGATCTTCAGGGATCTCAAAGGGCGCCGCCGCAAGCGTCGCCCCCTCTGGAACCAACACCAAAGCGCCGGATTTGAGATGAGCCATGGGGGTAGCCGTAGTGATGGCGTCGGGCCCATCCGCGGTGGTCCAACGATCCAGGGCCCCCCAGGTGCCTTCGGCCGCCGGCGACCAGGCCGCCGTCATGGCCAGTGGGAAGCACATGTAAACGAAACACCGGCCCGCCATCGCAGGATTGAAGAAGTTCCGGCCGAAGCCCCCGAAAATCTCCTTGGTGAACATCACCGCAAACACCACCCCCATGGTCAGAACATGCCAGGGAACCGTCGGCGGCATGATCAAGGCAAGGATCGTGGTCGTAACGAAGACTGACTCGGTGACCGGCTCGCCTCGAAGCCGGGTGAAGAGGTACTCGACAAAGAAACCGACGACTCCCGACCACAGAACCAATGCCAGACTCCGCCAGCCAAAGAAATACACGGCACCCGCCAGGCACGGCAACAAGGCCAGCAGGACGCGACGCATGATCATCTGCTTGAGCAGGAAACGTCTAGCCCGCATTTCTCACCGGTAGAGTTGAAAGAGACCTCTTGTCTTGGTACAAGTATGTCTACAACAACAAGTTACGACCAGGACGATGAGGTCTTCCATGGTAACACAGGATACCTCGGAGTTTCTGCCGTTTCAAGCGTCTTTCCGACGGGAGATCGTCGCTCGTTTTGATGGGGGAGCGATCAGTTCCGATGGCGGCGGCCTGCTGCTGGGACAGGTCGAACGCAGCACCGGGATTTTCCGGCAGTTCGCCGCCTGCTTCACGGATCATCGCGACCCGGACCTCATCGAACATACCGTGGCGGGACTGATTGCCCAGCGGGCCTACGGTCTATGAGGATCTCAATGACCATGAGGAACTCTGCTATGATCCTTTGCGCTCGGCGCTCGGGTACACGTTGAGGTGGCTCTGCGGCGGCTGGGTTGAGAGGGACGGAACGGGCCCAGGCCCAATGTCAGACGATCCACCTGAAGCTGTTGAAGATCGGAGCCTTGGTCCGGGTCACTGTGCGCGAGGTCTGGATCTCACTCTCGGAGAGCGTTCCGTATCGAGACCTTTTGGTCCGGGGATCCAACAGGACGGGTTCACCGGCGGCGGAAGGAGAACATGGTCTGGCGATGATCGGGGGCGGTGATGCTCCGAGCGGCCAAGGGATTCAGACGGCTGCAGGGTCACTCACAGTTCCCGATCTTGATAAGGGCCCTTGGGCGTTTGGCTGGCCGTCAAGAAGCGGTGGCGTAAGATATGGGAGTCGCCCGGGCGCAGGACCGATTTCAACGGAGCGTGGGACATCGTCCCTGCCGTTTGTTCCAGAGCTTGTTGATTCGTCGAACGCCGGATGGACTTGAAGCCTCTTGCAGGGAACTCCATCATGATGAAGCGATCCAGATCGTCGAGACGCCATTTCATAGAGACTGCCGTCGGAGTCACGGTCGCGGCGCGTTTCCCCCACGTTGCCACCAGCGGTACGGCCTCGGCGATTCCCATTCGTATCGGCGTCATTGGCTGTGGCGGTCGGGGCACCGGCGCCGCCCTGGAGGCCCTGCAAGCCGCCACCAACGTGACCTACCCGATGGATACCTGCCCTACGGAGGATGCCGCCGAAGGCGCCCGAGCGGCCGCGCGAGGCGTGCGCATCGTCGTCTTGGGCGAGCATCCGGTGCGCGCCTTTGCCAGGGGCGGCCGACAGGTTCGCACGGAGCCCCGGTTCGGGAATATCTACGATCATCTTGCCGTAGAATACCAATACGCCGGTGGGGTACGTTGTTTTGCCATGGACCGGCAGATGAGGGGATGTGTCTCCCGGGTCGAGGAGGTCTTTCTGGGTCCCAAGGGGGCCGCCCGATTTGGACTGTTTCGCGGCTGGGGCAATACGGGTTGAGCTAATGCGACCCAACGGCCAACCAAGTCGCCGGGTCGATTTCGTCGGGCCAGGGTCTGCAGCAAGTGCGTTCCATGAGGTTCCACAGTCCACGCGCGGCAAGGGCCGGCTAACAGTCCTTGTACTTTCCGAGCCAAACGGGCAATCGCGCGGCGCTACGCCGCCGGCGCTCGTCCACGGGTCAACCGTGTTGTACTTGCGGTGCCACTGTGACGTTCATAGTTCCCTGAGCCCGACGTGCCGGACCGAGCCATCACAGAATGTAAGATTCGTGCGGCGGCGTTGACGGAACTGCGCGCATTCCGTATTCTACCCAGCAGAGGCTCGCGTTTCGTGATGATTGAAAGGGCAAGCAGTGATGAAGTGTCCAGCGTGCGGCAATGTGCTGCAAGGGATGACGGTCGCCGACGTGTCGGTCGATGTCTGTCGGGGTGGCTGCGGTGGCATCTGGTTCGATGACCACGAACTAAGGAAGTTTGATGAGCCGCACGATGCGGCGGGGGAGGCCCTGCTGGACGTGCAGCGGAATCCGAACGTTCACGTCGATCTCCGCAGGAAGCGCCACTGCCCGAAATGCAGGAATCCCGTCCTGACCCGCCGGCTCTTCAATGCAAGGCGGCACGTCGAGATCGACGAATGTCCGGACTGTGCCGGTGTGTGGCTCGACTATGGCGAGTTGGGTACGATCCGCCACTCGGACGGTTCCGAGCAGGAGCACCAGAAGGCGACGGAAGAGTACCTTCAGGAGGTCCTGGGCCCCGACTTCGCCGCCGAGCCGGCGCACGGAGTTCTGGACGCGCGTCATCGAATGTCGCACGTCTTGCGGTTCCTGACGCCGCGACATCGCTTCTGGCATTGACCGAGCCGGGAAAGTGTCTGTCGGCGTTCTTCACACACCCGCTCGAATGCGAGCATTTCCGCAACGTCAAGATCGACGGTCTCACAGGGGGACCAGCCCACCCCGGCCGCGAGACTGTCGTGCTCAGTCTCAAGCAGCGTGGTGGCATTTCCATCTGCAATAGTCAGGTGACGGAAGGAACGGGCGTGTTCCTACGCCACTCGAATGTGCAGAATGCCGGCCTCCTGGTGAATAACGATCTTTCCCGAGCCCTGAAAGTGTTCGAACGGGAGAACCGGTACCGACTGCCACGCCATGCGGCTGTCGTGAACGGGAGTCAATGAGACCAGGGGGTGGTCCGGCAGCCTCGCTACGCTGTTTCTTCTTCAGCTTGGCCCTGCTCTTGGCAGAGGACTTAGGTTGGGCGGCAGGCTTGATCTTCTTGCCAGATCTGCATCCGCATGTATTGCACATCCTCGCCCCTTTCACAAACAACCCGTGTCAGCGTGATGGCACTACGGCACAGGACTTCCGTGCCATGATCGGTCATTGTAGATTCTTACCGGCAGAAGTTGACCGACGCGACTTTCCGTTGGGGGAGCAAGAGGCCGCCCGGGGCGAACGAGGGGGAGTGGACGAGGCTACAGGGAGGACTGCTGAAACGTCACCTGCGTCCAGCCGCCCGTGTTTCTATGCCTTTGCGACCGTACCGCCAGTGGCGCCATTGTCCGAGCTGGCGACGCATGGCAGACAGCGGCGTCATCTGACCTCGTTACGCTCTACGGCTGCCTTCCAGTCCGTAGCAAACCGGGCCACGGCCGTGTGTAGTCTGCTCTTGACAGTGCCGATCGGTATACGGAGGATGTCGGACATTTCTTTGTAGGAACAATGGTTGAAGTAGGCCAGGATCAGAATCTCCCGCAGGTTTTCGGGCATGTTCGCGACGACTTCGCCCACCCTTGCCGCCGTCTCGCCTCGTTCGACTTGGTCGTCGGGCGCGGCATCACTCGATCTCAGGGTATCGAGGATCTCCTCGAAGGACATATCCTCGGATTCCGAGATGGTCCCGATGGGCACCGCCCCGGTGCGGTGGGCCTTGCGAAGGGCGTCTTTGGCCTTGTTGGCGGCAATGGTGAACAGCCATGGACGCAACGGTCGGCTCGGATCGAAGCTCTCCCGGCTCACGAACAATTGGAGGAAGGTCTCTTGGAAGACATCATCTATGAGGTCGGACCGGTTCAGGGACCGCTTGAGAAATCCGTACAGGGTGTTCTTATACCGGTTGACGATCTCGCGGAATGCGGCCTCGTTGCCCGCTAGGCAGCTCCGCATCAGCTCCCCATCGTTCAGTTCCTGCAATGGACGCTTCACAGCGATCTCTTGGCCGGCAGTAGTTGTTCGCACCGGTTTCGTTGCTTCCACAGGAATACTGCCACCGTCAGAGCCTCGAGAGAGCTCGATTCTCGGTTCTTCCGGAGTGTTCCTCATCGCTGCCGATCGTGGCGGGCGCCGCGGAGTCTCGCGCGGAGCGGCGGCCGAACGCGATGTTCTCTGCATTTGGAGGATCATTTTGCGGACCCCTTTCGACCTGCGTGCTTGCCAGTCACCTCGCGGGCATGAGTGCAAGCACTCGGGAGCGGCTCGCCAGTGTCTTGGCAAGCAGCTCTTCCGGACCCAGAGTATGCAATTCTGTCGCCGTGAACTTGCCCCCGGAGACATTATGCCGCCGGGGACAGAACACAACTTGCCGTTCTTCGCTGTCGGCGCTGGCAGACTCACTGCACCTCCACCGATCTCGCGGCGTGCGTGTTCTGTCGCTCGGCACTGCTTCTCGTATGTTATTCAAAAGGTACGATCACGAACTGGGAGACATTCCCACGCCTGACCAGCAAGAGCACCTTGCCGCTCTTGCGCGACTGTTGGACCGCCCCGGCAAACTCGTCGACCGAGGTCACGTTCTGCCGGTTGACGGACACAATCAGATCGCCTTGCTGAATTCCCTTCGCAGCCGCCGGACTGCCAGGCGCTACGTCCGAGACAATGACGCCCTCACCCACTCGATAGCTAAACTGGTTCGCCAGGTCTTTCGTCAGGTTCTGAACCGTCAGACCCAGGGTCTGCTCAGGTTTCTGCGCGGCCGGTCCCTTCCTGGCCGTAACCGCAGGGCGTTCGCCAAGAGTCACGGTGAGTTCCAGAGGCTTATCTTCCCGCAACACACGGAGCTCAATCCGACTGCCGGGCTTGAGCATCGCAACCTCGTTGCGGAACACATCGTAGCTGGTGACCTTCTTTCCGTTGACCTCCAGGATCACGTCTTGAACCTCCAGACCAGCCTTCTCTGCCGGCGAATCTTGCTCGATTTGGGCGACAACCACGCCCGCCGGTTCTTTGAGACCAAGCAGCTCTGCCCTCTCGGGCGTTACGTCTTGGGCGTACAGGCCTAGGTAGCCTCGGCTGACTTTGCCACCCTGGCGAAGTTGCTCCTCAATGGTCCGCGCCATGTTGATGGGGATGGCGAATCCTATGCCCATGTAGCCACCGCTTTCGCTGAGGATGGCGGTGTTGATGCCAATCACTTGGCCGTCGAGGTTGATCAGCGGCCCGCCGGAATTGCCCGGGTTGATGGCGGCATCCGTCTGGATGAAGTCCTCGTAGGCGGCAATGCGGACGTTGCTGCGGCCCACCGCACTGATGACCCCCACCGTAACGGTCTCATTGAGCCCGAACGGATTGCCGATCGCAATGACCCAATCCCCGATGTCGGCCTTGCTCGAATCCCCCATCGGCAGCACGGGGAAGTTGTGCCCCTCGATCTTAATCAAAGCAACTTCCGACTCCGGGTCGGTCCCAATCAGCTTAGCGTTGGCGAAAGTGCGACCATCTTTCAGCACAACGGTGATCTTGTCCACGTCCGCCACCACGTGGTTATTGGTCAGGATATAGCCATCCTCGCTGATGATGAAACCGGATCCCAGGCCTTCTTGGTGGTACTTGCGGGGCGCTTGCCCTTGCGGCATCCGGCCGCCGAAGAACCTGCGGAGAAGGTCGTCGCCAAACTGGCCAAAGGGATCGTTGAGCTGAGACGGCCCGCCCATCATGGAGCTGACTTCCACGGACTTCTCCACCTTGATGGAGACGACGGCCGGCATGGCGCCTTGGGCGGCGGCCGAGAATGCTCTTGACAGTCCCTTGGCCGCCTCCGCGGGCGCTTGTGCCCAACCCAGCCGGGGGACACACAGGACGGCAAGAAGAACCGTCAAGTGAGCGAGTCCTCTCCGGCTGACATACCGTATTACCTTGTGCGCATTCATAGAGCACCTCGTAGCAATCGCTTGCCATACAATCATTTGCGTATCGCGTAAATCGTTACATGACCAGGCGGGCGATCGTGTGTCGAAGGACACGAACCACATTGCCCGGTATTCCCTGCGCCCGCCGTCATATCCCGGGCATTTCCTATTGGGAAGGTAGAGTAGCAAAAAGCGTGCCAGCTGGATCGGTCCGCCCTCAAGTGTTTTCTGGCAAGCGGCTTACGCTGTCCTGCGCTCGCCGATACTGATCATCGTGCCTGCCATTCTTGCAGTTTGGGGGATGCGTGGCAACCTGACGGCGTATCTGTCGCACAGGTCACCTCAGATATCCTTGCTCCTGGCGGCGCCCGGGACGATTGCCGCCGCGGGGCGACTGACAGGCAGGTCGGCTCGTCCAACCGCCCTGGAGGGAACTGAACTGTCGCCCGTGATAGGCCTGCGAGAGCGGTTCCCGCTCGGATGACTCGAGGGGACGCTTTGCGCCGGCCGCAACAGGCAAGGCAGAAGAGTCTCGCGGTGCCCAGGTAGGTGCCCCGTATGGGACCATTACGAGTTCACCCCGGACCAAGCCTTCTTGCAGGAGCGGGCCTACCCGGTCCTCAAGGGCGCGGCTGAGTTCATCCTGGATAATCTGGTTCGGGACCGCGACGGTTATCGCGTGGTGGTGCCCTCCACGTCGCCGGAGAACGCCTATGTCTATCCCGCCCTCAGCAAGCCGGTTCGACCTACGAGGGGGTCTACCTACCACACGTCGATCGTGCCAGTGGTTTTCGAGGCCGTGATCCAGGGCTCGAAGATCCTGGATGCCGATGCGCCGCTCCGGGCGAGACTGGAGAGCAGCCTTCTGAAGCTGCCGCCGCTGCGAGTCGGCGCCGACGGCACAATCCAGGAGTGGATTGAAGACTACCAGGAGAGCGACGCGAAACACCGTCATGTGTCCCATCTGGTTGGCCTGCATCCGTTCTCCCTGATCGGCGAGCAGGA
>JALORE010000477.1 GCA_025459125.1 Planctomycetota bacterium
GGCCGTCGGCACGTGGACGGGCGTGCCGCACCTGATCAAAGATCATCCCATTTTCGCGGGACTGCCGGTCAACTGCATGATGGGCGCGGTTTACGAAAAGGTCTGGGCGGAGAACACGCTGGTCGGAGTCGGCGGAGAAACGATCGCCGCTGCCATTGGCTACGACTGGTTCCCGAACTATGAATTGAGCAAACGCCACTATTACGGCCCGGGCGACACGTGGTGGGGCGCCGACCTCGCCAGTGTTCCGCTCGGCAAGGGCCGCTGCATCGTCTCCCAACTCCGCCTGGTTGAGAATCTCGGCCAGGACCCGGTTGCCGACAAGATTCTGTTCAATCTCATAGAGTGGGTACATACGCACTAAGGTGACAGCATGCAAAACACCACACGCCTCACCGTCCTGTGGCTGGCATCGTTTACCACGCTCTGCACAGCCGCCGCGGAGAGCGAGCGTCCCAGCATCATCTTCCTGCTCACCGACGACCAAACCATCGGCGCGGTAGGCTGTTATGGGAACAAGGACATCATCACCCCCAACATCGACAAGCGCGCGAGCGAGGGCGTGCGTTTCGCGAGCCACTACCATACGACGTCTATTTGCATGGCCAGCCGGGCAAGTCTGATGACCGGCCGCTACGAGTATCGGCACGGCTGCAACTTCGGCCGTGGCAACCTGGAGCGCCGTTTCTTTGCCAACTCGTATCCGGTGAAGCTGCGTCAGGCCGGCTCTTTCACCGGATTCGCGGGGAAGATTGGCTTTGTGCTGGACGGCGAGAAGTTCGAGGTCTTTGAGAAGGAGTTCGACGTGTGGGCGGGGGGACCGGGACAGACGAATTACGAAACGAAGAAGAACGAAGGCATCGCGAAGTATGCGGATCGGTATCCCCATTGCTCGCGGGCCCACGGCGCGTGGGCCCAGGATTTTATCAAGTCGGCCAGGCACAGCGGCAAGCCGTTCTGCATGAGCCGCAGTTTCAAAGCGCCCCACTTGCCGCCAATCCCTGATCCGATCGACATGAGACTCTACGAGTCGAAGGAGACGTTCACCCGGCCGCCCAATTATGGGGTGGAGAAAGGAGAACATCTGTCGGAGCAGGTACATACCAGCCGGGCGGCCACCGCCTACCGCGAGTGGGTGACCGACTACAACGACACCGTTCGCAACTACTATGCGCGGATCACCGGTACGGCTGGGAAGTAGGGTCCCCACAAATATGGTAATTGCTGGAGGCAGTCTTATGTGCGAAAGACAATCATTGCAGGTGTTCATTGGCCGTCTGCCCTTCCTGTTCATCTGGCCTCTGGTGACCGTGGTCGGCGCTCCGAGTCAGATGGAGCAAGGAGAGATGGCCGGTTACCTGCTCGTTCCTCACGAGAAAGTGGAAGAGGCATACAACGCCGGGTTCTCCATCTATGCGGCGGCCTGGCCCCTGTTGCAGACATACCCGGGGCATCGTTTTCAGACGGGTCTGTTCGGCACCTGGATGTTCGCTCAGTATGACGGTCCTGCCCCCCAGAAGCTGTACTCCGATATCGAGGGCGGCTTGGGCTGGTGGCGAGATACGCGGTTTGCCACCGAGACGCCGAAGTTCATCATGGGCGGCGTGGCCCCGAATTTCGTGGAATGGGCCAACGGACCCGGAGCCGGCAAAGGGCGGAACTGGAACAATCCGAAAGGCCACTACGGGGTGGCGCAACTTAGTCCGTGGTTGCTGTGGCCCCCCGATGGCCTGAACCTCAAACAAGGCACCTGCGGCCAGCTGTTTGGCTACGGATACCTGGCCCTGCCGCTCACTGAGCCCAAGTCCACCACCGCCGGCAAGGACGTGCCCACCGGCAATCACTGCTGGACGCTGTTTCTGAACACACGTAACTTCAAGGGTCCGGTGGCTTTCTTCACGCCTTTCTTCTGGTCGCATCCCACGGTGGACGACCCGCGCCTGGCTGGAATGCTCCTGGATTCCCGTCCCGCCGGACCGAATCGCGCGATGCAGATGGAAACCCAGTATGTCCCCAGCGCCCAAGCCGCGGACGCGCAGGGCCAGATCTATGCCCGCATCGCCCCGACCTCGTTCCCCCGCGGGCCGCAGGGCGATTCGGTGGTCTTGCACCACGCGGCCGTCTACAACAAGAAAGCGCTCTGGGATGCGGTGCAGGCCTGGTTTGAAGGCGGAGCCCCGGCCAGCGGCGTCATCGACCCCGCGGCGACCGGTATGTACGGCTTCTCCGGGAAAGGAGGGGCAACCTGGAGGATCTATACGTCCTCGGCTCCCAAGGAAAAGAGGGCGGCGGTTGCCTGGACTTCTTTTGCGACCCCGTTCGCGCCTGATCCCGGCAGCTTCGGGTATCGGTGGAATGAGCAATGGGTCACGAGAAGAGACACTAAGGGCGGGGCACTCGTGACGCTCCCCGAATACTACCGCCTCGTGACCGACGGCAACAGCAAGTCGCAATGGATTCCGGTGCTACCCAAGGACGTTCCGGTGGAAACAGGACTGGCCACAGTCAGCTTTCCTCGGCCAAGGGAAGATCGCCCCGAACCCTACGTCACTCTTGAGGATCCGGCCAGTTGCTGGAAGAAGCCCGGCCCCGTGGCAGGACCTTTCCAGGCGCATCTGGGGGACCGCAGCGTGGTGACGTACTACTGGTATCGATTTGCCGACCAACCGGCCTTGCTCAACGCCGATTTGACGAACCAAGAGCGGGAGAGCCTGCAGGCACGGGCGGAGAAGATCCACCGGAACTGGACGAAAGACCGTGACTACCTGGCACCACCCGCGCTGGGAGAACTGGCGGAAATCGATCCGGCCCTGGTTGTTACCCCGCCGAAGGGCCTGGAGGCGGGGTACGTCCCCATCGCCACCCGCCAGGCCGCGGAGGAGTGAACGCCCCTGTACCCAAGCAGAGGAGGACAGACGCATCCTGCCTGCGGCGTCTTCAGTCCGCGCGGACGGCGACAAGTCGCTTCATCGCCTCGCCCATCGCCTCGCCGATGAGGTAGTAGGTCTCGGCGTTCGAGTTCCAATGATAGCCCTGCGCGTTGGGTGATTGGTCCTGGGGACGCCAGAAGGCCCTGGTGCCCACGAACGCGACGTTGCCCTTGAACTCCGAGCGCTCGGCTACGGCCGCTTGGGCCTTCATCAGCGACAACGCCCGCGGGTGGGTCTCCTCGGGTCCATTCATGCCGGTTTCGGCGATGACGAATGGCAGCGAAGGCACGCCCAGGTCTGTGCGCATGTCGCGGATGAAGCGGGCCATGTTGCTTTCGTATTCGGCGTTGAACTTGTCGTTGATCCGGTCGTTCCAGCCCTGATTCGGCGTTGAACTTGTCGTTGATCCGGTCGTTCCAGCCCTGATGCCAGGCAAAGCCGGAGAGCACGTAGCGCCCATCGCTGCCCGGCACCAGGTCTTTGATGTTCGCGAGCGCGGCCTTGGTCAGCGCCAGTGTCTCGCGGTAGTATTTGCCGACGATGGCCGGATCCTGCTCAATGGCGGCACCGGCTTTCTCGCCCAGCGAGTACGGCGGTTTGCCCGCGCTGGGCGGACGGAAGTCCACGGCGAGGCTTTTGCCACCCCAGGCGCATTTGATGAGCAGGACCGGCTCTTGGAGCGCATCGCCCATAACCCAGCCAAAGCCAAGTTCGGGGCCGATCATCTCTGGGCGTGCGCCATAGCCCACGGTCAGCGGCCCTTGGCGATCGAGGTAAGTGATCCACACGTCATCGCGCGTCCGCCACTGCCCGGCGGTGTCTACCAGCGGTGCGAAGCGCTGGGTCGTCGCAGCATCCTTGACAAGGAATTCCAGCGAGCCCCTGCCGCCGTTGCGCTTCGGCTCCGCCGCTACGAAACCGTGTCCCTCCATGTTCGACTGCCCGGCAAGGATGAAGACCCGCACCGACGGCATCGCCGCAACGGGACGGTTCCCAGCCAGAGTGGCAAGCAGGAACACAGGGACGAGTTGCATGAGCTGTTTCATCGTTTGATCTCCAGCACGGTGTGTGAGAATCATACATGTCGCCGCTTGTCCCCTCCACGTGATCTCCCCGCGAATGCTCAGCCATACGGTCGCTGAAGACGGGCTTCGATTTCCTGGGGAGTTCGGGCTGTGGACAATCCGCCAAGTCCGGTGCAGCGCAATTCCCGGGGCAGGCTGCGTCCGACCCGATCCATAGTCTCGATCACTTCATCGAGGGGGATCACCGGATCGCAGCCCGCCGGAGCCATGTTGGCGCAGGCCGGCGCATGGGCGGCGGCCATGACACTCTTGCCCAGACAGGGCACTTCCACCCGGTTGGCAACCGGGTCGCAAATCATGCCCAGGGAATTCTGAACGGCCGTCGAGGCCGCCACGCTGGCCCTCGTGCTGTACCGCCAGTTCCCAGGGCGGCAGATTCCGCCCCAGATCGTAGTGCAGCATCTCCTGGCATGTGGAGAAAGGGACGGACAACCGCTCGCCTTCCTGGAAAGAAGGAGAAACCACGCGCCGGCACCTCTACGAGCTGCTGACATGGTACTTGACCGAGAATCGGCCCTCGGGGCCAAGCCGCGCCCGGTCTGCCCAAGACCGACCGGGGAACCCCGCACGACCATGAAAAGAACCTGGTCGACCTGCATCGAGCCGTGCGGAACGAGCTCTCTGGGGCGGACGTCGAACCGGTACGTCCCTGGAGCCGGTTGAAACATCGCGAGACCTTTCCGCGTGGCGATCATTCATCGCCTTCCTCGCTGCTCTTTTGCGCTTTTCGTCTTCCCCCGGCCTTCTTTCCGCTCTGGCCCTCTTTTCCAGGAGCGTAATTCGGATTCGGCTGGCTGGGGAGCGGGGCAAGGACCGACTTTTGCCAAGCGAGCAAGTCGTCGAGCAGCTCGTCGCGCTTGGCGGTGTTCGCGTTCGCCAGGTTGTTCCGCTCGCCGATGTCTTCTTTGAGGTTGTAGAGTTCGACGGCATTGTTCTGCGCCAGTTTCGCGCGGCCGCCATCCAACTGCCATTCCTCGATAAACAAGTGCAGCTTCCAGTCGCCCTTGTGAATCACGCTGACCGGCCGGGACCGGAAACCGGTGCGGACATCCAATTCCCGGCCGCGAATGACCGGGCTGTTGAGATAGCCCGGGAAGTGCCAGAAGATGGCCTGACGCTGGAGCGGGCCCTCGCCTTGGAGCAGTGGGATCAGGTTTTCGCCATCGAGAACCTTGCCCGCCGGCACCGACGCGCCGGCCGCGGCGAGGAAGGTCGGGAACAGGTCCACGTTGATCACCGGCACGTCGCAGCGACTGCCGGGTTTGGTGACGCCGGGCCAGCGGACGATGAACGGCTCGCGGATGCCCCCCTCGTAGTAGCCGCCCTTGTTGCCACGCAACGGCTCCTGCGAGGATTGCTGCGTGCCGCCGTTGTCACTGGTGAAGACGACGAGCGTGTTCTTCTCCAAGCCGAGATCGGCGAGTTTCTGCAACAGGATGCCAACGCCGTCGTCCACGTCGTGGGTGCACGCGGCATAGAGGGCGTTGTTGTGCTGTCGGCCGGGCTGCTTGGCCTTGAACTTTTCGAGCGTGGCAGCACGCGCTTGAAGCGCCGAGTGAATGGCGTAATGCGGCAGGTAAACGAAGAACGGGCGGTCCTTGTTCTTCTCCATGAACTCGCACGCCGCCTTGGTGAGCGAATAGATGCCTTTGGGATTGTCCGGCTCCTTCTTCGACCATCCGCCGCCGGATTGGAAGACGACATCGAACCCTTGCTCGACCGGCTCCGTGCCGTCCTTGCCGCTGAGATGCCATTTGCCGAAGATGCCGGTGGCGTAGCCCGCGGCCTTCAGCGCGTCGGCGAGGGTGACGTTCTCCTTGGCCAGTCCGCTCTTGTTGGGGATGGGCACCAGCCGCATTTCCTTCTTGGGACCGCGATCGGTCGAGTCTACGGCATAGACGCCATGGCGGGGCGTGTAGTTGCCCGAGATCAAACAGGCGCGGCTGGGGGCGCAATTGCCGGCGGCCGCGTAACCGGCGGTGAACACCATGCCTTCCTTGGCGAGCCGGTCAATGTTGGGCGTCTCCATGAAGTC
>JALORE010000478.1 GCA_025459125.1 Planctomycetota bacterium
CACGGCCTGGGTATCGCAACTGCCGCCCCAGATGGTCAGGTCGTTCCCGTACTCCTGCTTGAATCGCCGGATGTCGCCCATGCCCCGGCAATTCACCTGCCAGGGATTGAGGATATCGATGCCGGCCTCGATCAACAGGGGGATGAACTCCCAGATCGCTCCGTCGCAGTGGAAGAAGATGAAGATCTCGGTCCGGGCCCGACTCTTGAGGAACTGAAATAGCCGGCAGTGGTACGGCCAGATCAGATCCTTGTACATCGCCACGGAGACCAGCGGACCGGACTGCGTGCCCAGGTCGTCGGCCGTGGAAAGGACCAGGGTGTGCTCTTCGAGCAGATCGAGGACGCGGCCCCAATAGGCCATCTTGATCTCGAGTTCTTGGGACATGATTGCATGAACGATCGCCGGATCTGTGGCCATATCCATGAAGAACCGTTCGTACCCGCGCATCCACATGGCATGCTCCCACATGCCCGCGTGCATTCGCTCAATCACCACGCCGGACCTCTGTTGTCTGACCACCTGATCGACGCGCTGCTTGAAACCCTCATAGCGGGCTGGATCGAGCGCATCCGGCCAGGGATAGCGCTCGATGTCCTGCACGGTCTGGCAGTCCGCCAGGGGGCTGAGGTACAGGTCATAGTAGTGTCCACCCTGCCTGGGCATTTGCCAGCCCATCCCGAACTCGTCGATCAAGCGATAGTAGTTGCCGATCAGGCCGAGGTCCCGGGCCAAACCGGGCCGGACCGGAGCAGAGGGCCGTACGCTGCGCACGTCCACACGGAGGCGCTCGCGGACGTCGTCGCCAGTCTCGGCCATCTGCGTGACCCGATCGAGCACTTGTGCCTCGCCGGGCAAGCCGAGTGCTTGACGCAGCGCCGTCAGAGCGCGGACATTTATGCCTGTGACCATGGAGCCGCCCAGGTCGAACGGGACACGATCCGGCTCGCGGTGATGTAGCGCCGTGACCAGACGCTGATAGCTCGTCCATTCCTTGTTGCCAGGCGTCCGCCGGGAACTCTCACGTGCCGTCATATGCGTCGCTCCTGTACACTGCATGACATGGGAAGGCACGAGACGCAGGCGAATCTCAATGCCTCTGGCGGTCAATTGTGCTCAGTAGATTTCATATTGCAGGGGCTGCTCGGATTGTTGCCTGACCCAGATGATCATGGTTTGCGTGCCATCGATATCTCTGATGATCCCCTGCCTGAAATTCGGGCCCGGAACCTGTGCCTTCCCGTCGTTTTCCAGGTGGGCTGAGGCCGGACCGCCCCACGCGGCAAGGACGAAGCAAGGATTCAGGATGGGGGTTTCCTCGGAGCCGTTCAGGCGGAAAGACAGCCGGTCCGATTCCCTTCTTACCCAATACGCTCTTTGCCTCTTGTCGTATCCGGTGCTCTGGCAGCCATTCAAATCCGCGATAGCCGCGGGCGAATTCCAGGAAAGGTTCAATGTCTTCAGTCGGGAGGCGGGAAGGTCCGTCATCCCGTAGATATTGTATGCCTCCATTCGGCCGTCTTCCAGACGGTGGTGCAAGCCGTTGAGTGTGCCCAGACAGGAACTGCTTGTCCGATCTCTGCCGGTCGCTACGGTGCCGTCGCTCGGCAGCAAGCCGACCGGATAATGGTTCCAGGCGTTATAACGTGAGAATCCGGGAGCGAGCCTCATGGATTCCCATTGGCTGTACGGAACCCAGTGCGAACCGGTCTGGCCAATATGGAAATGCTTGTACTCGGACTTGAGATTCAGATACACAAGGTTCTTCGCGCCGGAGATTGGCGGGCCTTTCCGGAACGTGGGACCCACAGAATAGTTCCACAGCTCGGTTTGTCCCTCCAGGTTGGAGAGGGTGATCGAATCGTAGGTGACATTGTCTTCAGGCCGAGTCCCCGGCGGATTGAGCAATTCATTCTGCTGGGTCTGCGTGTCCGGGAAGTCGGCCAGTCGCCCGCTCACCTGGTACCGGACGGATACGGCATCGGGATATATATACCAGTACTCGTCCGTCCACAGCCCCCACCCGGCCTTGTCCAGTTGCAGCCACTCATAGCTGATGCTCACGCTTGCGTTACGCCAGTGCACGACCACCCTGGCATCGGTATTCTCGATCAATCGCACGTGGGAATACCGGCACATCTTATCCGACATGTGCTCGAAGCACTGGTTGGTGTAGTTCTCCGGTCCCTGGTCGTTGACCCAGATGCCCTTCGGGCCTGGTTGTGTGACCAGGCTCGGCAGGTAGTTCGTCCCCCGCCAGAAGACGAACCGATTGGGTCTATCGTCAAGGGAGACGACGATGTCCGCGTGGTCGCCCACGCGCCATAGGCCGTCCCACTCCGGACTGAATCGCAGCTTCGTATAGGCCGCTCCAAATCCAGGGGTGTCCGGCGGTCCCGCGGGCCACACCCAATAGTGCAGGGGTGTCACAATATCGGGCTGGAAGACCTCGTAGTCCGCGCGCACCTGCGCTGCGTTCAGGCAGGCCACCTTTCTGGCGCTTTCCCGGGCCTTACTCAGGGTCGGCACCAGGATCCCCATCAGCAGCGCGATGATGGCGATCACGACAAGCAGCTCAATGAGAGTAAATCCGCGTCGTCTGATGACAGCGCCGCTCATCGCCCACGGGGGTTCACCGGTCAGCGCCCGTGGAGCGAGTGCGTCCACCGATGTGCGCCTCTGTTGCACCATCATCATTCAGTCCTCCTTATCGGTATCAACCGCCTCTCCTCTCATCTTTCCCGACAACTCCCTCCCTGCCTCGTCGAGCCGAAGCGAAAGACGCTCCGTCGCCACACCATCGGAGTCTCTGCATTCTCAGGCGACGGCCGTGTCCGACAGAACGCGATCCTGTGCCTCGCCATGATATACACTACCATTTATGCTATTGCGCACAAGAGAATATTGGGACATCTTGGGGGCGGGGCCGGCGTCGGGGCAACGCGCGACGGAATCGACCGATCGCATTCCTATGCCCCGATCACTTGGGCTGGCGGCCATGACAGATCGGTGCTGAAAAAGAAGTCGTCTCGCTCCTATTCCGCGGGGTCTCGGCTGATCACCAGCACCACCGGTGTCGTATCCATACCAACCTCCTTGCCGGATGTCTCTCCAAACACCCATCGGAAGGTTGGCATGTTTCTCTGGATACCCCCATCTGCATTACCCGCTCAAGCAGTGCGCAAGCGTACCCGTTCAAGAGTGTCATAAACGCTCATTACTGGGTGGATTCGATTTCGGCCCGGGCGGATTCCGCTCCCGCTACAAAATGGCCGAGGGCTTTGTCCTGCTCGTCCGTCACCAGCCAGACTTTGTTTCCCGCGGCATCGATGCGGTAAAGCACGACCTTCCTGCCACTGTAATTGGTGAACGCCACCGTGACCACGTTGGTGGAGGCTCTCGACGGCGGACAAGGGCCGTCGGCGGCTGGCACCCAAGTCAAGGCCGGATTGGGAAGCGTGGCGGAGGCCAGCGGGGCGCGGTTCTCCGGAGCCAGCCCGCGCATCTTCGCCAGCGCCCCCGCGCACTCCGCCCGGGCGGCCAGATTCGCCCACTCATAACGGTCGGAGTGAATGTCGTACAACTCCTCGCCGCCTCCCGCATAGTGAATGTAACGCCAGTCCTCGGTGCTGATGGCGTAGCTGTCCGGCTGGTCCAGATGGGTAATCGAAGGATATGGCCAAGGTGCTTGCGGGTTTCTCAACAGCGGCACGAGACTATGGCCGTACGTGCCCGGCTTCTCCGGCAGACCGCACAAGTCGGTCAACGTGCGGTACAAGTCGAGCAGATTGACCGGGCGTGAGCACCTCGCTCCTGCCGGCGTGCCGTCCCCCAAGCCCGGCGCGCCTTTCGGCACGCGAATGATCAGTGGAATCCGGGCCGTTTGCCGCCAGCCGGTGTACTTCTGCCAATGCTCCTTCTCGCCAAGGTGGAAGCCGTTGTCGCCCCACAGGACGACGATGGTGTTGTCACGGTAGGGGCTGCGTTCGAGGACGTCCAGCACCCGCCCCACCATCGCGTCCGCGTAGGCCACGCAGGCCAGGTAGCCCTGGATGCCTTGTTTCCATTGCCCTTGCGCCTTGATGTGGTCCAGGTAGCGGTTGCGTCCCAGCTTTTGGCCCGCCGGGGGCACGTCGTCGAGATCGCCCTCCTTCAAACCGGGCGGCATCCGGATGCTCTCCAGCGGGAACATGTCGAAGTATTTCTTCGGCACGAACCAGGGCTCATGCGGACGATAGATGCCGCAAGCCAGGAAGAACGGTTTGTCGTGGGGCCAGGTAGTCGCCTTGGAATTCCGCATCGCTCACGTCGAACGCGCCCCAGTCCGTCTCCACATACTGCCAGTCGCCGGCGCGCGGCAGACTCTTCGGGCGTCGGCCGAACTTCATCCAGGGCGGGAACGGATCTTCCCGCTCCTTGTCCGGGTAGTAGTCATCCCACGAAGGCGCATCGATGAAATAGTGCAGCATCTTCCCGGACCCCGCGGACCAGTAGCCGTTCTGGCTGAAGTAGTGGGGGATGATCTTCGCGTCGGGCAGCACCTCCCGCATCTGCTGGCGGTTGGAATACAAACCCGAGCGATGGCAGGGAATCCCCGTGAACAAGGCGCTGCGCGAGGGATTGCAGGCCGCGCCGGGGCAGTAGGCGGCCTCGAACACAACGCCCGACGCGCCCAGCCGATCGATGTTCGGCGTCCTGGTCTGGGGGTTGCCGCCGAAGCAGCCGATCCAGTCATTCTGATCGTCCAAAGCTATGAAAAGGACGTTGGGGTGCTCCGCCGCGGGTAGGGAACGCCCCGCCAACATGAGCGGCAGAAGCCACCGCAGCAGGACTCGATTCATGGTCATAGCGTGCAACGACGTCATGAGTATCTCCTGGGATCTAGCCAGCGGTAGTAGAAAGAGGGCTCCTCGTTGGAAAAGACCGCTTTAACCGGCGTCCGCGAGAGGAACGTCATTTGTGTCAGCCGCAGGGTCAGATCCCTTGACCACAGGCCTGATCGGGCATCCTCTGCTTGGCGTAGACTTGCCTGGTTCATTGCTGCGATTCCTTCGTGTACAGGGCAGAGGAAAAACGCGTCGGGTGGCGGACCAAGACCGCGGCACCCCGGCCCTATGTACCCCGTCTGACACGGGGTGTCAACGGGCTCCTATTCGCTTTCTCAATACATCGTCAGACCCGGATTCCTCCGGGTCGGTCCCCCCAGCCTCTATGACCGTCTGCGGGAGAAGGGACTCTAGTACTACAACGCTACGAAAGCTCAAGAAAACCTAAGCGGCCATCCGATGATCCGATAGGAACGGAAGTTCCGTTGGGAGGTCATCGGTATGGATGC
>JALORE010000479.1 GCA_025459125.1 Planctomycetota bacterium
AAAGCCACCCACCATTCTCTCCGCCCCCTCGGGTGTCCCAGTATCCTCGGTAGAGGCAGTGATCTGCACCTGGGCAACATACCGGACACCCTCAGAGCCGCGCCATACCTTATATCGCAACAGGGACACATCGTGGCAATACTGGCCATCGACAATGTAATAGTCCAGCACCGTGACCCGTTGCGTATTCAGAGCTCCCCGGGAGAACACCAGTACGTTGCAGGGCAGTGTGCTCCCGTCACTCAGAGGCACCTCCAGGAAGCGCCGATCCAGGCGCGTCCACCCAGCCCCGGCGTAGCAAACCTCGGGCCGGTGCGGCATCAAGTCCCGCGCCTTGACCCCGGAGGCAACGTAGAAAGAGACAACCTCCAGACCACCGTGCCGTGAGTACCGTCGGTTGATACGCGCATCCGTGTCTGTCTCGCGGATGATGGCTTCATCCATCGCCACGTCCGTTCCTTGCCAGTCGTCAACCTGCATCGGAAACTGATCCAAGGCTGCCTGCGAAATAGGCAGTGTGTTCACCGGCCCATTCAACCGGGCGGCCATGACTCGATAGGCAGACCCGCAGACCAATATGATGACGCTCGCGACGAGCGCGGCCGCGACTACCGCACGTCCGTTGGGCATATCACTCTCTTACGATTCATCTCACTTGACTCGATCATCCGAAACACGGCCGCATTGTACCAGCTCGACCGCTGTTGCTCAAGCATCGTCCGGGAGCCAACACGATTCCATCTGCCGGCATAGAACAGGGGTTGTGAAGATCGGATGGAAACCACTCCGACCGCGTCTGCGGTGTCGCAGACGCGGTCGAAATCGGGCCCAAACCCATTCTGGCCCCCTGACGCGCCACGCGGCACTGGGAGTCGTTACCGCCGCTCTATGGTTGGGTGCCTTGCCACCGCCGGCGGTCGCGCCGATCCTTCACCCGCAGGATCACCATGATCGCAGCGATGGCGACGTAGGGCACCGCCAACTGGCCGGGCGAACCGCTGCCCGGCGCGGCGATGGCACAGCCGCCGGCAGCGCTGCCGCCGCTGAGGCTGCCTTCCACGGGCTCACCCTCAGGGGTGGCCTCGACCAGGTAGAAGGGCGTAAAGTGCGTCGTGCGGAACTGCAGGGCGTTGAGCTGGTCCGAAATCGTCAGGTTCCGGATGTCCGTGATGCCCTGCTGGCTCAAGGCCCCGACCACCGCATCGTACCAGTAGGGCAGGACCCGGCGGTCGCCGGCCGCCACGGTGTAGGGAATCGTCACCGTCACCGGCTGCTCGAAGGTCACGCCGCTGGGACCGAAGTCATAGCTGCCCAGCAGCGCCATCGACGAGATCCGCGGATTGAGGATCCGGGTGATGGTCATGCGCAAATCCGCTTGATAGGCCCCCGCCGGGAGGACGAGGGAGACATCATCGACCGTCGTGATCGCCGCCGGATCGGTGCCGAGCGTGGCCCCGTCGGCCGCGACGACGACCTGATCATCGAGCGGCTCGGGATCGATCAGCGTGGTGGCCGCGTAGTAGATCTCCGTGGTGCTGCGGCGGTAGTCCGTCCAGACGAGATACGGCTGCTCGTAGCGATCCAGGCCCAGGGCCGGCTCGCTCTGGGGGACGTTCAGGCCGTCATCGCCCACGAAGACGTTCGTACCGGCCTGCCCGGAGCGTATCTCGGCCACATACAGGTCGGTATCCGTCCCGGCGGCACCCGCCGGGCGGTTGTCCCGCCAGCCGGCGAAGACCCGGCCGCCACGGCCGCAGACAACCGTCGGGGCACTCTGCTCGGCCCCCGAGCTGTCGTCGATGAGGTTGGTCCCGGCCACCGGGCTGGTGGGCAGACCGGTAAGGGCGGCGTAGTAGATATCCGGCTGGCCGCTGCGGTCATCGGTCCAGACCAGGTGCAAAGCCGTTCCGTCCGGCGCGGCCGCCACGGCCGGCTGGGTCTGGGCCCCGGGGCCGGTCACGACCGGCACGTTGGTCCAATCGTTGGCCGCCAGCGCTTGGTGGGCGCCGTAGAGGTCCGCCTGGCCGTCCCGCAGGTCGGTCCAGAACAAATAGGCGCTGTTGCCACCATCGATTGTCAGGACCGGCTCGGTCTGGGCCGCGGCATTCGTCGTCACGCGGCTGACCGTCAGGGTGTCGAAGCCGTTGGTGGACTTGGCAACGTAGATGTCCGGATTGCCGTTACGGTCATCCTGCCAGGCCACGTAGATCCCGGGGCTCGCCTGACCATCCACCGCGATGGTGGGCTCGGTCTCGTGGCGGTTGGAGTTGGTCAGTTGCACCTCCGCAGAGAAGTTGCCGGCGTCCACGGGGCGGATCGCCCCATAGAGATCCCAGTGGCCGTTGCGGTAGTCCTGCCAGACCACGTACACGGCGCCGGCCGGGCTGACCGCCAAGGCCGGATTGCACTGCTCGCCGCTGTCGCTGGTCAGCCGGACCGGCATCTCGAACGTTTCCGCCCCTCCGGGCAGCCGGGCGAGATAGATATCCCGGTTATTGGTATAGCCGGCGTGCCAGGCGACCCAAGTGTTCCCGGCGGCATCGCGCGCCGTCACGGGACGGCTGTCGGCGTAGACACCCAGTTGGCTGACGGCCTGGTTGCGGCCGAAGGCCCGCATCTCCGTGGTGAAGGAATACGCCGTCTCGGTCATGGCGTTGCCCGCCTCGTCGGCGGCGTTGACCCGCACAGTGACGAGTTGGTCGAAGTCGAACGCCTGAGTGGACTGGTAGATGAACTGGTAGTCCTGCGGTGTGCCGGTGCGGCTGCACCGGCCCGTGGGACTGGTGTACACCGCCTGGTTGCCCTGGTAGACGAGTTGGCCATTAACCTGGATCACGACGGAATCGGCATCGACGCCGGAACGGCCGTCGGTGATGTGCAGGGTCACCACGTTATTCAGGGCCACCTGGATGGCGTCCGGGGTCGGCGACCGTCCCGTTACGGCGGGCGCGAGTTGATCCAGCAGGACCGCCGCGACAGTAATCGCGGTCGTTCGGGACGCCGTCAGTTGGCCATCCGAGACCGTGAAGCTGACCGTGTACGTGCCCGTCTGGGTCACGGTGGGTGTCCAAGCAAAGCTCGCGCCGGTGACGGCCGCCCCTGGTGGCAGCGGCGCGGCGCTATAGGCCAGTGTATCGCCATCGGGATCGCTGCCGGCGAGGCTGAAGCTCAACGGATGGCTGACCGTCACGCTTTGACCGTTGATGGCCGCCAGGACCGGCGGCCGGTTGACGTTGGCCACGGTGATGCTGATCGTCTCGGAATCCTCGGCCGCACCGTTGCTGGCGG
>JALORE010000028.1 GCA_025459125.1 Planctomycetota bacterium
GCATCCATACCGATGACCTCCCAACGGAACTTCCGTTCCTATCGGATCATCGGATGGCCGCTTAGGTTTTCTTGAGCTTTCGTAGCGTTGTAGTACTAGCCGGCCACGCGCGTCAGCCTGTAGATCCGTCCCAACTTCGAGGCCGCCTCCAGGTCACCTTGCTTCAGCGCCTCTCGAACGTCATCGAGCTTATAGGCATCTTCCAGTGAAAGATAGGGCGACCACCCTTCATCGGTGTAAATCAGATCCACATCGACCTGCGCCACGTAGTCTCCCTCACGCACGATCTTCGTATAGTGTTTCTTGCTCATTTCTTTCTCCTCAGGAAGTTCGGCTCCCATCGGCGTGGGTCCGGCCTGTATGCAGTCACCAGAACTGCCGGACATGACTTGCCTCTCGGAATACCCCAGACGACATGTATCGGCTGTCCTATGCGATCTTTCTGCAGTACGAGCACGCACGGCCCTTTCGGATAATCGGGGTAGTCCTCCACCACGACGGCGCTGTCGACTGATCCTATCACGTCTCTGGCAGAGAGGCCATCCGCGGCCATCTCATCGTAGCCGTGATCGGATATCTTGACCTCGCCCCGCTCAATCAAGCGGACGATCTGGCGGAACATCTCAGCCATAGGAGCTGCAACTCTCCGTCTTCTTAACACCTGGGCTGGGCAAGCGAAAGCCGGGAAATCGGGGAATTCACCCGTTCCACGGCATTCCTTCTTCGTTTACAGCAGACATGGTACCGCGCTGCGCCAGGCAGATCAACAGCCGTCGTCACGAGCCATTTCAGCCCAGAGAACGGTGGCCACGCGCGAGAGTGTTCTCTGGGCACGAGCGCTCGCGCCCGTGCTACGAGGCCGTTTCGGCGCTGTAGCGGGCGATCAGGCCGGTGCGGACGGCGTGGCGGTAGATGCGGGTGAAGTACCAGCCGGCGAGCAGGATGTAGAGCAGGGCCAGGGACAGGCCCCAGAGGAGGCCCATCCCGGAGGGCGGGCGGCCGGCGAGGATCGCCCGCATGGACTCGAAGATGTACGACGGCGGCAGCAGGTGGGCCACATACTGCATCCAGGGCGGCAGCGTCGCCAGCGGGTAGAACACCGCGGCGAAAGGCGAGAGGGCCGCCGGAATCGGCCAGACGAACCACTCCGCCGCCGGGCCGTAACGCAGTACCAGCGCACAGGCCAGCACGCCCAGCCCGATCCCGGACAAGAAGAGCACCAGCACGAAGGGCACGAGCAGCAGGCCGTAGATGAAGAACGAGAGGTTGAACGCGGCGATGGCCAGGACCAGCATGACGATCAGCCCGATGAAGCTCGTCGCGATGCTGGAGACGACCATGCCGCCCAGGTACTCCGTAATCGATAGCGGCGTGGCGAACAGGTTCAGGAAGTTGCGCGACCAGACGTCCTCGAGAAACGTCGTGGTCACGCCGTACATGACGCGGGTGAAGAAGTCCCAGAGCAGGACCGCCCCCAGCAGCGCCGGAACGAAATTCAGCTCCGACGGGGTGATGGCGTTGAGATACCGCGTGATGAAGCCCCACAGCACAATGTCGACCGCGGCCCACACGAACAGAGGCAGCACGCGGGCGGGACTGCCCCGGAAGAGGTAGTACTGGCGCAGCAGGATGGCGGCGATATGGCGCAGACGCATCATGTCCCGTTGTTCTCCAGCGTCAGCGGCTCGCGCGCTACGGCCACGAACAGGTCTTCGAGCGTCTCCTTGCCGTACTCGCCCGGCAGGGTCTTGGGATTGCCTTCCAGCAGGATCTTGCCGTGCGACAGGAACAGCACGCGGTCGCAGACCTTCTCGACCTCGGCCATGTTGTGCGAGGTCCACAGCACGCCGACCGCCTCCTGGGCGGCGAACGCGCAGATCTTGGCGCGAATATCGCGCGCCGAGGCGGGGTCGAGTGACGCGGTCGGCTCATCGAGCAGCAGCAGGTGCGGCTGGTTGAGCAGGGCCTTGGCCAGGCCCGCGCGGGTCTGCTCGCCGGAGGACAGGACGCCGCACTTGCTGTGGCGGAAGCGCGCGATCTCAAAGTGCTCGAGCAGCTCGTCGATCTTGCGGGCCAGGCCGTCCACGCCGTAGAGCAGGCCGAAGAAACGCAGGTTCTGGTAGACCGTCAGGTTCCCGGGCAGCGGCGCGTAGACCGCGGTGAAGTTCGTCCGCGCCAGGGCCCGGCGGCGGTGCCGGGCGATATCCATCCCCTCGATGTGGATCGTCCCCGCGGTCGGTTCGAGAATGCCGAGGACCATATTGATGATCGTCGTTTTGCCGGCCCCATTCGGACCGAGGAGCCCCACGATCTCGTTGCGGCCGACCTCGAACGAGACCCCGTCCACTGCCACGGTCCGCCCGTAGCATTTGCACAGATCGTTCGCTGCCAGCACCTTCTCTACCGCGGGCGCCCCTGGGGCCCCCGACCGCTCTGTCGTCATCCCCAGATGATAGGCCCACTCCTTGATCCGGACAAGAGCGGCTTTTCCCTGCGGCGCGATCTGGTAGAATGGCCGTATGGAGAAAGATCTGAGAGATAGAACGCTGGATGAGCTCGAAAAGCTCGTGGTCAGCCTGGGGCAGAAGAAATACCTGGCCGGCTACCTGTTCAAGTTCATCCACACGCAGCACGGCCGCGACCTCGCTGCGCTCAGCACGCTGAGCAAGGCGTTCCGCGCGCAACTCGTCGAACACGGCCATTTTATCTCGCACCTCAAGACCATCGACACGTTGACTGATGCCGATGGCTCGGCGAAGTACCTGTTCGAGTTGGCCGACCGCGAGCGGATGGAGACGGTGCTCCTGCCGGAAGAGGACCGTCGCACGCTCTGCGTCTCCACGCAGGTCGGTTGCCCGATGGGATGCGTGTTCTGCGCGACCGGGCGCATCCAGTTCCGGCGGAACCTCACGGCCGGCGAGATCGTCGACCAGGTCGACACGGTCGAGGAGCACGCCGGCCGGATCACCAATCTCGTCTATATGGGGATGGGCGAGCCCCTGCTCAACTACGACGCCGTGCTCAAGTCGATCCGCATCCTGAACCACTCGGCCGGCAAGAACATCGGCATCCGCCATATCACGATCAGCACCTCCGGCATCGCGCCGGCCATCGAGCGGCTCGCCGACGAGGAGATCCGGCCCCGGCTGGCGATCTCGCTCAGCGCCCCGACCGACGCCCTGCGCAGCAAGCTGATGCCCGTGACGCACAAGTATCCGCTCGCCGAGCTGCTGGAGGCCGTGCGCAAGTACCAGGCCCGCACCGGCCAGCGTGTGACCTTCGAATACGTCCTGATCGACGAGGTGAACGATTCGGTGACCCACGCCCGGCTGCTGGTCAAGCTCCTGCGCGGCTTGATGTACAACGTGAACCTGATCGAGCACAACCCGTTCTCCGGCTGCGCGTTCACCGGCAGCAGCCGGCCGCGGATCCAGCGCTTCGCCGCGACCCTGAAGGACGCCGGCGTGGAGACCACGATCCGCTTGCGCCTGGGCCAACGGATCAAAGCCGCCTGCGGCCAGCTCCAGGCCGGCTACGACCCGCGCGCGCAGAGCAAGCGAGAGTAATGCGGATTCCGAAGACTCCTTGCGCGATGTGGGCCCTATGCTCAGGATGACAAGGCCAACGCGCGTTGGGTGGCAGCGGCAAGCGGAGTCGGGACCCCCAACGCGATTTATCGCGTTGGGGAACCCTCCCCGGAGCTGGCCGATGGCCGGCGGCGCGGTTCTCTTCGTAGGTCGTGCGTCCCCGCACGACGTCTTAGGCGAGCGGGGACGCTCGCCCTACGAAGACCGCCTGCGCTGGCCTCGGATTACCAAACTTGGGTACCACCTCTCACTCACATGTCAAGCTGCGAATGGTCGCGCCAGGCGGCTCTTGCAACTTGGGCGCAGAGGGCGTACGATCCTCGGGCCGGTTTGAAGAAGAGCAACCGTGAACGGCGCGGGTTCTTCTCAGGGACCCGGCGAGTGAGGAAGATGCCATGAGAGTCTTCGTCGCAGGTTTGGTTGCTCTGCTTCTTGTCGTTCCCGCCCTCGGACAGACGGCCTACCGGCTCCCGCCGCAGGAGGTCGTGGATATCATCGATGCGCCGCCAACGCCGTATGTCGATATCAGTCCGCCCGGCGATGCGCTGCTGCTGATCGAGCACCAGGCGTACCCGTCGATCGAGCTGCTGGCCCAGCCGTTCCTGAGGTTGGCGGGTCTGCGAATCGACCCGCAGATCCGGGGACGCCAGCGCCTTTCGCAGAACGTGCGGTTCGCCGTAACGTGGCTCCAGCGCGGGACGACCGTCACGATCCAGGCGCCGGACGATCTGCGGATCGGGATGCCCACGTGGTCGAACGACGGCCGGCGGATCGCCTTTTCGCACGATCGCGCCGATGGTGTCGAGCTCTGGGCCGCCGATGCAGTCACCGGGAAAGCGAAAGCTCTGACCGGCCTGCGGCTGAACGATCTCTTCGGCCGTCCCTTCGCTTGGATGAGCGACAATCGGCATCTGCTCGTGCGGATGGTTCCGTCCGGCGCGGGCGCCCCACCCCGCCTGCCGCCGGCGCCGTTGGGCCCGGTGGTCGAAGAGACCGCGGGCAAGAAGTCCAGGGCCTGGACGTACCAGGACCTCCTGAAGACGCCGCACGATGAAGACCTCTTCGAATACTACGGCCAGGTCCAACTGGCAGTGGTCGATATCGACTCCGGCACGGTGCAGCAGATCGGGGCTCCCGCCATCATCACCGACGCGGATCTTTCGCCCGACGAGCAGTACCTTCTGGTGACGAAGGTGAAGCGCCCCTTCTCCTACCGTGTCCCGTACTCCTACTTCACCCGGACGACGGAAGTGTGGGACCGGCAAGGCAAGCAGCTAAGGACGATGGCAGACCTGCCGATCTCCGACGAGATCCCCACCCAAGGGGTACCGACCGGTCCGCGGGGCGTGCGCTGGCAGACCCTGCGGGATGCCACGCTCCTGTGGATCGAAGCCCTGGATGGCGGCGATCCGTTGCAGAAGGTGCCGCACCGGGACCGGCTGATGCGCCTGGCCGCGCCCTTCGACCAGGCGCCGGCGGAAGTGATGCTGGTTCAGCACCGGCTCACCGGCCTCGGCTGGAGTACGAAGCAGGACCAGGTCCTGTTGACGGAGTACGACCGGGACCGCCGCTGGCGGACCACGTCGTTCGTGGACCTCGGCAACCCGGAGGGCTCCCGCCGGGTGCTGTTCGATCTCAGTGCGCGGGATGCGTACCAGGATCCCGGCGACCCGGTCTACCAGACCAGGCCGGACGGCACGCGGGTCATGCACCAGGACGGCGACTGGATCTACCTCGCCGCCGACGGCGCCTGCGAGACCGGCGACCGGCCCCGGCTGGATCGCCTCCATCTCCGGACGCGCGAAAAGGTGAACCTCTTTCAATCGCGCGGGGACTGCCTGGAGCGTTTCGTGGCCTTTGGGAGCCCCGGCCGGGAGAAGATCATCACGCGCTATGAATCGAAGACCGAGCCGCCCAACTACATTCTTGTCGATCTGGAGGCAAAGACGCGGGTCTCGCTGACGGAATTCAAAGACCCGGCCCCGCAACTGACGGGTCTGAAGAAGGAGCTGGTCAAGTACACGCGGGCCGACGGCACGCCCCTGTCGGGCACTCTGTACCTGCCGCCGGGGTACGCAGCGGGCACCAAGCTGCCGCTGGTGATCTGGGCGTATCCGCTGGAGTACTCCGACCCGGCGACGGCCGGGCAGGTGCGCGGCTCGCCGAACTCGTTCACCTTCTTCCGCGGGGCAACGCCGCTGATGTTCCTGACCCAGGGCTACGCGGTGCTGATGGATGCAACCATGCCGGTCGTCGGCGACCCGGAGACGATGAACGACACGTTCGTCGAGCAGATCACCGGCGCCGGCCGGGCCGCGCTCGACAAGCTGGATGCCCTGGGCGTGATCGACCGCCGGCGGGTCCTCGTTATGGGACACAGCTACGGCGCGTTCATGACCGCCAATCTCCTGGCCCACTCGGACGATTTCGCCGCCGGCATCGCGCGCAGCGGCGCGTACAACCGGTCGCTGACGCCCTTCGGGTTCCAGAGCGAGCGGCGATCGTTCTGGGAGGCGCCGGAAGTCTATATGAAGGTCTCGCCGTTCACCAATGCTCACAAGATCAACGAACCGTTGCTCCTCATCCACGGCGAAGCCGACAACAACTCCGGCACACACACGATGCAGTCGGAGCGGCTGTACCAGGCGCTCAAAGGCAACGGCGGGACGGCCCGGCTCGTGCTGCTGCCCTTCGAGAGCCACGGCTACGCCGCCCGCGAGTCCGTGCTGCACACGCTGGCCGAGATGCTCGCCTGGGCGGACAAATATGTGAAGAATCGAGCCAGGAATTGAACCGAAGGACCTGTGGGGGCCCTGCTCATGACGAGCAAGAGAGAGGCCAATCGGACGCGCAAGCCGAGTCGCTACGTTACACCCGAAGGCGTCGAAGCAGAGTTCGAGCCAGGTTCCCACGGACAGGTTCTGAGGAACCGTCTCCATATCCGGCGTAAGCGGGAGATGGACCAAATGGAGTTTAACGCCTTGGTGAGGACGCAAGAGAAGTATCTGGGTCGAATTGATTCGGATACCCGCCTCACCGCCGAGATATTGCGGCAGATGCATCGCCACTGGTTAGGTGGCATCTACGAGTGGGCCGGACGATATCGGACGGTCGAGTTGACCAAAGGTGACTTCCAGTGGCCCCCGGCTTTTCGCGTTCCCGAGAACATGGACACGTTCGAGAAAGGCGTGCTTGCGCGCCGCACGCCCTGTCGGCCCGGCCCTCCGGCCCAAATCGGCCCGTGCATGGCGGAGGTACATGCTGAGTTGTTGCTAATCCACCCCTTTCGAGAAGGCAACGGCCGGTTGGCACGATGGGTGTCGGACCTGATGGCTTTTCAGGCGGGCCTGCTCGGCCCCGACTATGGTTTTGCGGGTCGAGATGCCGGGAAAAGACGCGCAGCCTATTTGAACGCGGTAAGAAAGGGCTATGTTCAAGACTATGAACCCTTAGCCAGCTTCTTTGTGGAGGCCTTGGAACGTCGTTTGCGTAAGCGTCCCGGGGGTTGAGCGGGAATGCCGCGCGCGCCCTCAAAGATGGACGACTGCCGTGCGTTGTCGTAGAGTATCGTCTTGCGAAGCTCCGGATCGGCCAGATACGGATTGCTCTCAAGCAGTGATTTCATAACACCTATTATACGAGATCCGGCTGGAAAAAGGAAGGGTCGTGGCGGCCTTGTGACGAAAAGGGAGAGAATCATCACGGTCGGCTTGGCGCCGGCATGGGATGTCGTATGCCAGGGCCGGGACCTGGATTGGGGCCGGCATGCCCCGATCGAGGCCCAGGTGATCCGGCCCGCGGGCAAGGCCCTGAATGTCTCGTATGCACTGGCGTGGATGGGGTGGGAGAGCGTGGCTGCCGGTCTGTGGGGACGGGACGACCAGGAACAGATGCACCGGGCCATCGAGCGGTCAGGCGGCCTGATCGACGTGCGGATGACGAGTGCCGAGGGCCGGACCCGGCAGAACATCACGGTCGTGGATACGCACCGCCACCGGGAGATGCATCTGCGCCATCCGAGCAATCTCGCCTCGGCGCGGAGCCTGCGGCAGCTTGATACGGATCTGGCCCAGCTCGTGCGCACGGGCGACCTGTGCGTGTTCGCCGGGGCGATGCCGGCCGGGGAGTTGCTGGCCCCGACCATTGACCTGGTACGGACCTGTCAGCGGACCGGGGCGCGCATCGTGGTCGATACGCACGGACCTGCGCTGCGAAGCCTCGTGGACGCCGGCCTGGCGTGGCTGATTTCGCCCAACGTCGAGGAGCTGCGAGAGTTGCTCGCCTCGGCGGTCGGCAACACGCCGGCGGAGCTGGCCGTAGCGGGCCGTGGTCTGCTCGATCGCATGGACATGGTCCTGATCAGCCGGGGTGAGCAGGGCGCCCTGATCGTCACGAAAGACGGCGCCGGGACCGGCTGTTGCGAGACGCCGGGCAAGGCGCTGTCCACGGTCGGCTGTGGCGACTACCTGCTGGCCGGTTTCCTGGCCGGCCTCCAGGAGACCGGCGCTCCCAACGCGGCACTGATGCGGGGCTTGAAGGCTGCGACCGCCCGCGCGTGGGGCTGGACGGAGGCTAAATCCTGGCCGCAGACCGATAAAGAAGTAGCGGTGGCGGTTGAACCCGTGTAGAATCACGCCCGCAGCGCGTATGCCCATCGACGGTGGCTGAACCGTCCGGAACGGTCACGTATCGTCCTTTCAGGAGGTGTAGAGATGATGTTGAAGCGGAGGTTCGTCTGGTGCGTGCTCGCGGCGGTCCCTCTGGCCTGGATGGCGCCCTGCAGCGCCCGTGCCGCGGCGGTCGAATTGCGGCTGAAGCTCGAGAAGGGCAAGACCTACTATCAGAAGACCCTGTTCGAGCAGAAGATGACCCAGACCGTCATGGGCCAGCAGCAAACCATCAACCAGAATATGGGCACCGGCATGAAGCTGGACGTTCTGGACGTGGACAGCCAGGGGAACATGCGGATCCGGCACACGTTCGACTGGATGATGACGAAACAGGCCGCTCCCATGATGACGGTGGAATACGATTCCGCGAAGCAGGACAAGCCGCCGGCCGGGACCGAGATGTTCGCCGCCCTGCTGGGGCAGAGCTACATTGCCAAGCTCAGTCCCAAGGGCGAGATCCTGGCCCTCGAAGGGATCGAGCAAATGCGGGAGGCGATCACCAAGAAGTTGCCCGCCGGCAGCAAGGAGAACCCGGCCATGGGAGCGGTGAGCCCCTATCTGGAGGAAAAGAGCCTTCGGGAGATGACCGAGAACACCCTGGGCAACTACCCCGACAAGCCGGTGGAGATCGGCGACTCCTGGAGCCGGAAACGAAATCTCTCCCTGGGATTCTGGCTGATCCTGGATTCCAAGTGGACCCTGCAGAAGCGGGAGGCCGGGGTTGCCCTGATCGGGGCCACCGGCACCATGCGGTCCGATCCCAACTCGCCGCCGATGGAGGTCAGCGGGATGAAGATGAAGTTCGACGTCGCCGGAACGTATGAGAGCACCCTCCGGATGGACGAAGCCACCGGTCTGATTGCCCTGGACCAGGGCCGGCAGCAATTCAAAGGCGACATCAAGATGCTGGGCGATGCCCAGGGGCCGCCCATGATGACGATCCCAATCGCCTCCGAGATCACGAGCAAGCTCGAAATGAGCGACAAGCCGCCGGCCACCAAATAAAGAACCGCCGGGCAGGTGCTCTCGCATCGCCGGCTGGCATCGGTTCGTCTCGGCGGAACGCGTCCGGTCTCGGGGGTCGTTGCCGGCAAAAAATATGCCCGAAATAGTTGACGGGGCCGCCCGGAGGGGGTAAAGTCTACCCGTTAGGACTACCTTTGTCGCACGGGGTAGCCGTTTGGATCTATCATTTAGGATTGGCGATTTATGATTCGGTGAGGCCCGGGCTTGGGAACAAAACCCCGGGTGCTTCTTCTTCAACTCATAAATCAAAAATCGTAAATCATAAATCCGTTGGGGTCAGCAGCATCACGGCATGGCTGGCTCAAGCCTCCGACAAGGTCCTACCGATCGCCTGCGGGCGGTCTCCGTGACAACGCGTTTCGATCTATGATTTATGAATGATGGTTTATGATTTGGGGTCGCTCGGCGTTGGGATCAGGCTCGGGCGCCGCTTCAAGCCATAAATCAGAAATCATAATTCATAAATCTCGATACCCGGTGGTGTAATTGGCAACACAGGAGGTTTTGGTCCTCCTATTCCAGGTTCGAGTCCTGGCCGGGTAGGTGGTTCGATTTTCGGTTCATGATTCTTGATCTATGATTGCGAACAACCTGCCGCAGGAGTCCGGCGGTCCTCTTCACATCATAAATCAAAAGTCGAAAATCATAAATTTAAGGATGGTTTCATGGCGGAACGTGTGGCGATCTTGTTGGCGGCCGGGGTGAGCAGCCGGATGAACACGCACCTGCCGAAGGTGCTGCACGAGGTGACCGGCCGGCCCATGCTGGCCTATGTCCTGGATGCCTGCCGCAGTGTGGGCGTGGATCGAATCTACGTGGTCGTCGGCTTCGGCGCCGACCAGGTCAAAGAGCGGTTCGCCGAGGACGCGGCGGACATCGTGTGGGTGCAGCAGCCGAAGCAGTTGGGAACGGCGCACGCGGTCAAGTGCTGCCAGGAGCATCTGCGTGATTTCGCCGGCCAGACCCTCGTGCTGTGCGGGGATGGCCCCCTGATCCGGGCCAAGACGCTCCAGACCCTGATCGAGAAGCACGAGGCCGAGCATTCCGCGGCGACGCTGGCCACGGCGGTCCTGGACGATCCGACCGGTTACGGGCGCATCATCCGCGATGCCTACGGGAACATGCAGGGCATCATCGAGGACAGCGATTGCACGCCGGCCCAGCGGGCGGTGAAAGAGGTCAACCCGAGCTACTACCTGTTCAACAACCAGGTCCTGTTCCGGGCCCTGGAGAACGTCAAGCCGGACAACGTCAAGCAGGAGTACTACCTGACGGACGCCCTGTCGGTCCTCATCGCGACGGGTCACAAGGTGGTGGCGATCACCGCGGTCCGGCCGGAAGAGGCCGTCGGTGTCAACAGCCGGGCCCAGTTGAGCGTCGCCAGCAAGATCATGCAGCATCGCATCCAGCAGGAGCTGATGGAGCACGGCGTGACGATCGTGGACCCGGACAACACCTGGATCGACGCCCGCGCGAGAATCGGCCAGGACACGGTGATCGAGCCGTTCGTATATATTCACGGCGAGGTCAAGATCGGCCGCGACTGCCGGATCGGCCCGTTCGCCTACCTCCGGCACGGCACCGTCATCGGCGACGACGTCGTGCTGGGTGTGTTCACGGAGCTCAAGAACACGAGTCTGGCCGACGGGGTCCGGGCGCGGCACCACAGTTACCTGGGCGACGCCGTGATCGGGCGCAACGTCAACGTCGGGGCCGGATCGATCACGGCCAATTTCGACGGCCAGAGCATCAACCGTACGACGGTCGGCGACGACTGCTACATCGGTTCCGGCACCGTCCTGATCGCGCCGCTGGTTCTGCCGCCGGGCGCCAACGTCGGCGCGGGCCTGGTCGTCTCGCAGCGGAACGTGGAGGATCTGTGATTTACGATTTATGATTTATGATTTGGCGTTGCGGTGGTCTTCTCCTCAAATCACAAATCGAAAATCACAAATGCAAAGGGGTTGCCTGTGATGTTTCTGAACGACAATCTGAAAGTCTTCTCCGGAACGAGCAATCCGGACCTGGCCCTGGAGGTCTGCAAGTACCTGGGTTTGCCCATCGGGGGCTCCAAGATCAGCACCTTCCCCGACGGCGAGAAGATGATCCGGATTGAGGACGACGTCCGCGGGCGGGATTGCTTCGTCGTGCAGTCGACCTGCCGGCCGGTGGACGAGCACCTGATGGAGCTGTTGATCTATCTGGATTGCCTGCGCCGGGCCAGCGCCAAGCGGATCACCGCGGTGATGCCCTACTTCGGGTATGCCCGCCAGGACCGCAAGGACGAGGGCCGCGTGCCCATCACGGCCAAGCTGGTGGCCAATCTGATCACGACCGCCGGGGCCGACCGGGTCCTGGCGATCGACCTGCATGCCCACCAGTTGCAGGGGTTCTTCGACATTCCGGTGGATCATCTGACCGGCGAGCTGGTGCTGAGCCGGTACTTCCGGGAGAAGAAGATCCCCGATCTGTCGGTGGTCTCGCCGGACGTGGGCAACATCAAGACGGCGGCCCGGTACGTCGCCCACCTCAACGGCGACCTGGCGATTGTCCACAAGAAGCGGATCAGCGGCTCGCAGGTCCAGGCGGGCGAGCTGATCGGCTCGGTCGAGGGCTGCAACGTCCTGATGTGCGACGACATCATCGCCACCGCCGGCACGATCTGCACGGCCGCCGAGCTGGTCCGGCAGCGCGGCGCCAAGAGTGTCTGTGTCGGAGTCACGCACGGCGTGTTCGCCCCGCCGGCGCTGGAGCGGCTCGCCAAGGCGCCCATCGACGAGGTCGTCGTGACCAATACGATTCCCCTGACCGAAGAGGCCCGCCTGATCAAGAAGATCAAGGTCCTGAGCGTGGCGGTCATGCTCGGGGAGGCGATCAAACGGATTCACCGCGACGAATCCGTCAGCGCCCTGTTCGGACAGGAAGTGTGGTAGCTTCAAACTGCTTTAGGAAGGACGAATATGATTGAGGCATTGACATTAGAAGCCCAGCTCCGCGAGGGTCTCGGCTCGAAGGCCGCGGCGGCGGTACGCCGTCAGGGCCGCATCCCGGCCATTGTCTACGGGCATAAGGAGACGCCGGTGGCCATCTCGCTGAACGCTCACGACTTCGTGGAGGGCCTGCGGCACGGTCATCGGTTGCTCGACATCGGGATTTCCGGCGCCCGCGAGAAGATGATCATCAAGGAGCTGCAGTACGATCATCTGGGCCGCACGATCGTGCACGCCGACCTGATGCGCGTGGACGTGACGGAGCGGATCACCGTGGAGGTCCCGCTCGAGATCAAGGGGACGCCCAAAGGCACCCAGGAAGGCGGCGTGCTGGAATCGCACCTGGATCACCTGGACGTGGAGTGCCTGGCCGTCGATATTCCGGAGTTGATCGTCGTTTCGGTGAAGGACCTCGACGTGGGACAGTCGATTTACGCCCGCGACGTGAAGCTGCCGGACGGCGCGAAGCTCATGAGCCTGCCGGACCTGATCGTGGCGACCTGCCGCGTGCTGGCCGAGGTCAAGACCACCGAGCAGATCGAGGCCGAGACGCCGGCCGCGCCGGAAGTGATCCGTGAGAGACCGTCGGCCGAAGAAGGCGAAGCGGCGGAGTAAGCCCGGAGCCAACGATCCCGGGGAGACCCGATGGCTGAGGTCAGGCTGGTTGTTGGTCTGGGTAATCCGGGTCCCGAATACGCGGAGACCCGGCATAACCTGGGCTTCAAGGTGATCGAGGCCCTGGAAGAGTCGCTCGGGATCGAGGTCAGGCAACGCCAGTTCAACGCGCGGATCGGCGCCGGACGGCACGCCGACAAGAAGGTGATCTTGATGAAGCCGTGGACGTTCATGAATCGCAGCGGAGACTCGGTGGCGACAGCCGTCGGGTTCTACAAGCTGGACTTGCGCGACCTGCTGGTGATCGCGGACGACCGGGCCCTGGAGCCGGGGACGATCCGCGTCCGGGCGCAGGGTTCGGCAGGCGGTCATAACGGCCTGGCGGACATCATCGAGAAGCTCGGCACCAATGAGTTTGCCCGCTGCCGGGTGGGGATCGGCCAGTGCCCGAGCCCCCTGGCGGTCGACTACGTGCTGGGCCGGCCCGAGCCCGAGGACCGGCCGAAGCTGAATCAGGCGATTCTCCGGGCGCGGGACGCCGTCCTGTCCTGGATCGATCGAGGCGTAGAACGAACAATGAATGACTTCAACCGGATGCCGGAAGAGGAACAAGGAATGAGCCCCGGCTCCGCCTGAAGCGACGATGAACGTGACGATTTTACTCATACTCGGGAGGTAACAGGTTCAGCAATGGCAAAGCGATTATATGAAGGGATGTTTCTGGTGGATTCGGCCTTGGCGACCGCCGATTGGGAAGGGACGCTGGCCGTCGTGGAAAACATCCTCAAGCGCGCGGACGCCGAGGTGGTGGCGATCCGGAAATGGGGCGAACGCAAGCTCGCCTACGACATCGAGCACAAGTCCCGCGGGACGTACATCCTGGCCTACTTCAAGGCCGAGGGGCGGCGGATCACGGGAATCGAGAAGGACGTGCAATTGTCGGAGAAGATCATGCGCGCCCTGATTCTCGGGACCGAGAAGCGTCCGCCCGAGATGATCGAGGCGGACATCAAGGGTGAGCCGCGGGTCGAGCCGATGGAAGCGCCGCCGGAGGCGGACGAGCCGCCGCACCGCCGGGAGCGGCGGGAATACGACCCGATGGGAGGCTTTGATGGCGAGTCGCGCCCCCGACGGGGGGACTACGGCGACCGGTAATGCCGGTGCCGGCGGGCACGCCCGGTCGGATCGTCCCGTCTCTCCGATCGGGACGGCCCGGCGTTGGGCAGGCGGTGCCGGACCAAGAACCGATCGTGCCGGCGCAAGCGGCGCGACGAACATGAGGTGTCGGTATGGCTGGCTATAACAAGGTGATTTTGCTGGGAAATCTGACCCGGGACCCGCAGCTTTCCTACACGCCGAACCAGACGGCGGTCGTGGACTTCGGGGTGGCGACCAATCGCAGGTGGACCGGCCAGGATGGAAGTCAGCGGGAAGAGACTTGTTTTGTGGACTGCCGGGCCTTCGGCCGCATGGCGGAAAACATCAACAAGTACTTCAGCAAGGGCAGGCCGATCTTCCTGGAAGGCAGGCTGACGTTCGACTCCTGGACCGCCCAGGACGGCTCCAAGCGCAGCCGGCTCCGGGTGACGGTCGAGAACTTCACGTTCCTGCCGGGCACCGGCGGCGGACCCGGACCGGGGCCCGCACCCGAGCCGGCCGAGGGCGGCTTCGAGGCCGAGCCCGGACCCCCGCGCGGACGCGGCAATGAGCCGGTCCCCGATTCGGATATACCGTTCTAGAGTGAGTCTCAAGTTTGAAGTGTCCCGTTTCAAGCGGCGTCTCACTTCAAACTTCCAACGTGAACCTTCAAACTGAAGCACGAGGATAGTTATGGCATTTCGACAAAAGACGCAACGGACCCAGAGAGCCCCGCGGCGCCGCACCGGATTTGCCGGCGCCCGCGACCAGACGCAGTGCCGGTTCTGCCGGGGTGCGATCAAGTACATCGACTACAAGGACATCGACACGCTGCAGAAGCTGCTGACGAACCGCGGCAAGATCTACTCGCGCAAGCGCAGCGGCAACTGCGCCGGTTGCCAGCGGAAGGCGAAGGCGGCCATCAAGCGGGCGCGCTACATGGCGCTGCTGCCGTACTCGATGTAGAGTGGATTTATGATGTATGATTTTTGATTTGTGATTGGGGGTCGCGCGGCGGCCAGTGCCGTCCTGCGGACCCTCTCTTCAAATCAAAAATCAAAAATCAAAAATCGTAAATCGTGAATTCCCAGGGGTAAGGACCATGAAAGTATTGCTGTGTGACGATATCAAGAAGCTGGGATGGCTCGGCGACATCGTGGAGGTGAATGAGGGGTATGCCCGCAATTACCTTCTGCCGCAGGGCCTGGCCAAGGTGGCGACGGAAGGCAACATCCGCGCCCTGGCGAAGGAGAAGGCCAAGCGCGCCGAGCAGCGGCTGCGGGAGCGCAAGCGGATCGAGAAGGCGGTCGAGGCGGTCGAAGGCGCCGAAGCGGTGCTGGCCGCCCGCGCCAACGAGCAGGGTGTGTTGTTCGGCTCGATCACGGAGGCGATGATCGCCGCCAACCTGCGGGCCCAGGGCTTCGAGGTGGCGGACGAAATCGTGAAGCTGCCCGAGCATATCAAGCAACTGGGCACCCACAACGTGACCCTCCGTTTCGCCGACGATCTGACGGCCACGGTGCGTGTCGTGGTCGTTCCCGAGCAGGTGGAAGAGCCGCCGGCACAGGAACAGCCTGAGGCGCCCCAGGAGCAGGAGGCCTGAGTCGGGTCTGAGGACGGAGGACGGAGGGCCGGCGACAGACCGTGTCGCGGTCCTCTGTCCCCCGTTCTTTCCTCCCGGCTTCCCGCTGAGCCGCTCAGAGGGTGCTTTAAGGGAAACGCCTATCCCCGGTACCTGCGGCCGGCCTGTCCCCCCGGCGACTTTCCCCCGCGCGATCCTCTCATTTCCCATCTCCGTTCTCCCGGACGTCCCGGCCCCAGGACCGTTGCGGGTGCGGGCTCGGAGCGAATTCCGGACCGCCGCCCCGGTCGAGTCGGCCGGCCCCGCCGCCCAGCGGCAGGGTCTTGCTGCCTTGTCGTAAACCTCGATCCCACAATACGTTACCTTCGGCGTCTGGTGGCGCCGCCGGTGTCGGCCCTCCGTCGGCGAGGTGTGCTACTCCCGATCTCGTGACCCTCTGCCTTTCTGCGGATGGTCCTGGACAGCCTGCGGTTCAGCGTCCGGTTCAATCCCTGGCATGCGCGTCGGCCGGCCGGGGTCGTGACAGGCCGCCGGCGGAGCCGCAGAATCTGAGGTCGAGGGGGCACAATTCAGGATTTCCCCGACTGGTCATGCCAGGACCCCTGCCGTAGAGCAACGCTCAGGCCAAACGAGAGAACGAAGGTAGTGTTGGATTGTTGGAATGGCCTGTAAGGTCGAGGGGTGCTTCAGGAGAAAGCTTGGCTCGGCCGGGCACATTGAAAACCGAAGAGACTGTGAGCAGACACAGGGCTTCGGGTCGAAGGAGTCACAACCTTTCAAACCCTCCCTTGGATCCGGCTTGCATTCCAAAATCAGGCCTCTCCTTTTGAGACGGCTGTCGCGGCGCTCGCGTCGACGACAGTGACAAAGCCATCCACAGGGCCTCCAACCATAAGGCCGCACGTTGCACAGGCGTGCGGCCTTTTATATTTTCAACGATCCGCTCCAAGGCCAAGCGGGGCTCCCGTCCCGAGCGAAGAGGAAAAGGGGACATTCTACTTTTTCATCCTTTTCGCAGTCGGGGCTGACTGAAAAAGTAGAATGTCCCCTTCCCGCCGGCCGGCCCGGCCTTACATCTCCCGCAGCGCGTTCTCCAGATCGGCTCTCAAGTCCTGCACGTTCTCGATGCCCACGGACAGCCGGACCAGGGCGTCCGTGATCCCTCTCTTGCGCCGCTGCGATTCCGGCAGGGCGGCATGGGTCATCTGTGCCGGGTAGCTGACCAACGACTCGATCCCGCCCAGGCTTTCGGCCAGCAGAAAGAGCCTCAGGCCCGCGAGGAACCTCTCCACCGCGTGTCTGCCTCCCTTGAGTTCCAGGCTCAGCATTCCGCCGAAACCCCGCATCTGCCGCGCGGCAATCTCGTGCTGTCTCGTGCCGGCGAGGCCGGGATAGTAGACGCGGGCGATCCGCTCGTGCGCCGACAGGAATTCGGCCAGGTACCTGACGTTCTTCTCATGCTCTCTCATGCGGACCGCCAGCGTCTTGAGACCGCGCAGCGTGAGCCAGCAATCCCACGGCCCCGGCACCGCTCCCGCGGCATTCTGGTAAAACTTGAGTTGGCCGCAGAGGCGGCTGTCATTTGTTGCCACGGCCCCGCCGATAACATCGCTGTGGCCGTTGATGTACTTGGTCGTGCTGTGCACCACGAGGTCCGCCCCCAGCCGCAGCGGGTTCTGGAAGTACGGGCTGGCAAACGTGTTGTCGACAGCCAGAAGCACATTCCGGGCGCGGGCGATTCCAGCCAGGCGGCCCAGGTCAACCACTTTGAGCAGCGGGTTCGTCGGGGTTTCCACCCAGATCAGCCGCGTCTCGGCCGTGATCGACCGCTCGAAAGACTCGGGATCGTCCACATCGGCGTACGTCGTGGCCAGGCCCCATTTCCCGAATACGCTCTCGGCGAGTCGATACGTGCCGCCGTAGAGGTCATCGCCCAGCACGATATGGGCTCCTTTCTCCAACAGCGAGAACACGGCCGCCGTCGCGGCGACACCCGAGGCGAACGCCAGTCCGTGCCGGCCTCCCTCCAGCTCGGCCAGGCACCTCTCCAGGGCGGTCCGTGTCGGATTGCCGGTCCGGGAGTACTCGTAGCCTTGGTGTTTCCCGATCGCCACCTGCCTGGTACGTCGAGGTCTGGAACACCGGTACGATCAGGGCCCCGGTGGACGGGTCGGATTCCTGTCCGGCGTGGATCGCGGTGGTAGGTCTTCTTGACCGAAAGAGCATCCCGTACGTGCGCCACGGTGGAGCGGCGCTCCGGCAGGAATCCGTTCGCCATGATCCACTGGTCGGAGTAGATCTTGTCGATGTAGTTTCGGCCCGTGTCCGGCAGGAGGACGACAATATACGCGGGTTTCTCCAGCCGCCGGGCGAACTGCAGCGCGGCGGCCACGGCCGTGCCCGAAGAGCCCCCCCGCGAGGATGCCCTCCTCCCGGGCCAGGCGGTCCGCGGTCCCATTGTAGCTTTCAGACGAGTCCGGCGGCACCAAGGTGGGGGTAGTGACCACCTCGGCCCCGTAGGCCCGGAGCAGGTTGATCTTCTCCTGACTCATCTTGTCCGGGATGATGAAGATACAGCGGGAGCCCTTGATCGCCGCGACGAGAGCCAACCCCGCGCCGGTGTTGCCAGCGGTCGCCTCGATGATCGTGCCGCCCGGCCGGAGCCGCCCCTGCCGCTCGGTCGCCTCGACCAGGGCGATGGCGACGCGATCTTTCACGCTGCCGCCAGGATTGAGCATTTCCGTCTTCACCTACACGACCGATGGGAGACCGCGCGTGAGGTTGTTGAGCCGCACCAGCGGCGTTCTCCCCACGGCCTTGAGGATGTTGTCCAATTCCCTTCCGATATCTCACCTTGTTCCGTCTCGCTTCCCTGCGTGGGGACGAGTGTTACTGTTCCCGGAAGAGCCACGTGGACAGGTACCGTTCCCCGGTATCCGGGAGGACCACCACCATCAGTTTGCCCTGGTTCTCCGGTCGTCGTGCGACTTGCAGGGCCGCCCAACAGGCCGCGCCGCTGGAGATGCCGACGAGAATCCCTTCGAGCTTGGCCAACTGGCGGGCGGTTTGGCCCGCATCATCATCCCGGACCCGGACTACCTCGTCGATGATCCCGGTATTGAGGACCTGCGGAACGAACCCGGCGCCGATCCCCTGGATCTTGTGCGCGCCGGGCGGTCCGCCCGACAGGATCGGCGAGTTGTCCGGCTCGACCGCGACGGCGCGGAACGTCTCTTTCTTGCGCTTGATCACCTCGGCGACGCCCGTGATAGTCCCGCCGGTGCCGACGCCGGCGACGAGGATGTCCACCGCGCCGTCCGTGTCGTCCCAGATTTCTTGCGCCGTGGTCCGGCGGTGGATCTCGGGATTCGCGGGGTTGGAAAACTGCTGCAGGATGACGCCGCCGGGCGTGGCCGCGGCCAACTCCTCAGCCTTGCGGACCGCCCCTTTCATGCCCTCGGGCCCCGGTGTCAGCACCAACTCGGCCCCAAAGATCTGCAGGAGCTGGCGGCGCTCGAGGCTCATGGTCTCGGGCATGGTCAGGATCAGCCGGTAGCCCTTGGCCGCCGCGACGAAGGCCAGGGCAATGCCCGTATTGCCGCTCGTCGGCTCGACGATCACGGAATCCCGGTGCAGGACCCCGCGTTTTTCGGCATCCTCGATCATGGCGGCGCCGATCCGGTCCTTCGCGCTGGACAGGGGATTGAAGGATTCGAGTTTGGCCACCACCGTGGCGGCGGTGCCCGCCGCGATCCTCTGGAGCTGCACCAACGGCGTGTGGCCGATCGTGGCGGTGATATCGTGAAAGATCCGTTTCATGACAGGTTCTTCCTTTCTTCGTCGGACGCAGGTGCGGGGCGCTCTGCCGGCTGTCCGGGCGGCGTCGTCCAGCGCGGCTGGGCGATGGTCCCATACCGATGGGCAAGACCATCGCCAAGGTCTTCCGCCTTGACGAGGCCACCCGGACCGATTCTGACGGTGTCTCTGCGATTATGTCTTGCTCAGCGCCTGCTCAATGTCTGCGATGATGTCGTCGATGTTCTCGATCCCGATGGACAGGCGGATGAAGTCCGGCGTCACGCCCGTGGCCAGTTGCTCCTCGACCGCCAACTGCTGATGCGTGGTGCTCGCCGGGTGAATCGCCAGGCTCTTGGCGTCGCCGATGTTGGCCAGGTGGGAGATCAGCTCCAGGGAATCGATGAACTTCCGGCCCGCCGGGAGGCCGCCTTTGACGCCGAAGCCCAGGATGGCCCCGGCCCCCTTGGGCAGGTACTGGCGGGCCCGCCCGTTCTCGGGACTGGAACCGAGTCCCGGGTAGTTGACCCAGGAGACCTTGGGATGTCGCTGCAGATGTCGCGCGACGGCCAGGGCGTTTTCCGAGTGCCGCGGCATCCGCAGGTGCAGGGTTTCCAGGCCCTGCAGGAAGAGAAACGCGTTGAAGGGGGACAGGGCCGGACCCAGGTCCCGCAGGAGCGTGACGCGCGCCTTGATGATGTAGGCAATGTTCCCCAGGGGCTTGAGGGCCTCCACGAAATTGATGCCGTGATAGCTGGGGTCCGGCTCCGCAATGAGCGGGAACTTGCCGTTGGTCCAGTCGAACCGGCCGGAATCGACGATCAGACCGCCGATGGAGGTGCCGTGTCCGCCGATGAACTTGGTGGCGGAATAGACGACGATATCGACGCCGAAGTCGATCGGTCGCAGCAGGTACGGGGACACGGTATTGTCGAGCATGAAGGGCAGGCCGTGGCGATGCGCGACCGCGGCAATTCCTTCCAGGTCCGCGACATCCAGCTTGGGATTGCCGATGGACTCGGCATAAAGCGCCTTGGTCCGGGGCGTGATCGCCTGCTCGAACGCGCCCAGGTCGTTGGAGGGCACGAATTTCACCGTAACCCCCAGGCGGGGGAACGTGTAGTGAAAGAGATTGTACGTGCCGCCGTAGAGGTTGTCCGCCGAGACGATCTCGTCCCCGACCCGCGCGATGTTGAGCAGGGCCAGCGTGATGGCCGATTGGCCGCTGGCCACCGCCAGGGCGCCGACGCCGCCGTCGAGCGCGGCCATGCGCTTCTCCAGCACGTCGGTCGTCGGGTTCATCAGGCGGGTGTAGATATTGCCGAACTCGCGCAGGCCGAAGAGGTTGGCGGCGTGCTCGGTGCTCTTGAACTGGTACGACGTGGTTTGATAGATGGGCACAGCCCGGGCGCCCGTCGTCGGGTCCGGCTCCTGCCCACCGTGCAGGGCCAGGGTCTCCACAGCGAGTTTCGGGTCGAGTTTACTCATGAAGGACGCTCCTTTCGATACCGTAAGGTGTTCCCGCTTATTCCGGTTCAGAACGCGTACTGAAGACTGACGACGGCACCATCGCCCAGGCCGACCCGGGACGAGGACGTGTCATCACCGGCATTGACGTACGCAGCCACCAACGTCAGGTTCGCGTTCACAAACCAGGCCGCCGGACAGCAGAACAGGCCTGGGCCCTTCCTTGGTCAGTTTCGTGGCCACGAGGCACAGATCGATCCCTGTGTCGTCGACACCTCCCGGCACCTCGAACGTGGTGCGTTTCCAGACACCGCCGACGGAGACGGCCGGCACGACTTTGCCCTCCTTGACCACCAGGGACTTCACCCCGGTATTGTCCTTATATCGGGTCCTGGCCTCGGACGGGCCGACGATCTCATGACAGTAGGAGACTTCGACACGGTCAAAGAGCGTCTCGGCGATACCGAACGTCGTCCAGTCTATCGCGACATCACCGAGATGCACATACCAGCCACCGATTTGTGGCAGGCCCCAGAGCGGCGTCTTCGCCTTACTGCTGGTGTCTTCTTTCTCTGGTGCTCCGTTGCCCCCCAGGTACGCCAGTGGGTTGAAGGCGATGCCTCCCACCCCTTCGAGATTGTTCAGCGGCACGCCGCCCTGCACTTTGACCGTGATCGCACCATACCTCATTGTCTCAATGGCCTCCAGGAGCTCCTGCAGCGCGGTATTCGTCGGTGCGTCCCTGGGTTCGCGTCTGTCGCTCATTGGTTCGGCCCTGCTTCACAGGAGCTGTCACCCGCGGCGCCGGCCGGGACGACTGATTGAAAATCCTATCATTCCTATAGTATTCCTATAGTATAGCAGCGCCGGACGCGTCCCGTCAAGCACAATTCCAAAAAAAATCTGCGGGTCTGGTCTCACGTTCGGCATAAGTCCGGAGCTTTGCCTGAACCAAAGTATTAGGAACAGCTATATTGACGGGCAGGGTTCCTTCGACTATCGTGGCAAGGCTTGTTTCTGCGGCAAGCTGCCTCGGGTGATTACGTGGGTCTATACTCTCGAAAGACATCAATATGCTCAAGCGGACGCACAGTTGCGGCGAACTCCGGCTGACCGATGCCGGCAAAAAGGTGATTCTGGCCGGTTGGGTTCAGTCCTATCGGGACCACGGAAATCTCGTGTTCTTCGACGTGCGCGACCGTGAGGGGCTGACACAGTTGGTGTTCGACCCGGAGGTCCGGCCGGAGGCGCACCGGCTCGCCCGGACGATCCGCTGCGAGTGGGTCATCATCGCCGGCGGCACGGTTCGCCCGCGCGGGGAAGGCCTGGAGAACCCCAAGCTGGCCACCGGGCAGATCGAAGTGATCGTGGACCAGTTGGACGTTCTCAACATGGCCCGGACGCCGCCGTTCGAGATCGACGGCGACAACAAGACCAACGAGGAAACCCGGCTCGTCTACCGCTACATCGACTTGCGCCGGCCCGAAATGCAGCAGCGGCTTCGCACCCGTCATCGCGTGACCACCCTCGTCCGCAAATACTTCGATGAAAACGGCTTCTGGGAGATCGAGACCCCCATGCTCGGCAAGAGCACGCCCGAGGGGGCGCGGGATTTCCTGGTGCCCAGCCGGCTGGTCAGGAACAGCTTCTACGCCCTGCCGCAGTCGCCGCAGTTGTTCAAGCAGATCCTGATGGTCAGCGGCATGGACAAGTACTTCCAGATCGTCCGCTGCTTCCGTGACGAGGACCCGCGCGCCGACCGGCAGGCCGAGTTTACCCAGATCGACGTCGAAATGAGCTTTGTTGACAGCAACGACGTCATTCCCATCTGCGAGAAGCTGGTCGCACGGATCTGGAAGGAAATGTTGGGTGTCGACGTACAACTGCCGATCCGCCGGATGACGTACGCGGAGGCGATGGCAGACTACGGCATCGACCGCCCGGACCTGCGGTTTGGCCTGAAACTCAAGGACATCTCCGACCTGGCCCGCCAGAGCACGTTCAAGGTGTTCACTTCGACCGTCGCCGCCGGCGGCGTCGTCAAAGGCCTGTGCGCTCCCGCCGGCGACATGATCTCGCGGGCCGATATCGAGAAATCGCTCACCGGGCTCGTCATGGACTACGGGGCCAAAGGCCTCTCCTGGGGCAAGGTCAAGATGGAAGGCCCGACCCCCACCTTCATCGGCGGCCTCGGCAAGTTCTTCACGCCCGAGCAGCAGAAGCAGTTGGCACAACGTTTCGAGGCCCAGGACGGTGACGTGATCCTGCTCGTGGCCGACAAGGAAGCGCAGGCCAACAAGGCCCTGGCGCCGCTGCGCAACCGGCTGGGCCGGGACCTGAAGCTCTACGACCCGGGTCGCTTCGAATTCGTCTGGGTCGTCGACTTCCCGCTGTTCGAGTGGAACGAGGACGAGAAGCGGTGCGACTCCGTGCATCACCCGTTCACGGCACCGGTCCCGGAGGACCTGCTCAAACTGGAGACCGACCCTCTTCACGTCCGGTCTCAGGCCTACGACATCGTTCTCAACGGCAACGAGATCGGCGGCGGCAGCATCCGTATTCACCGGCCCGAGGTGCAGCAGAAGGTCTTCGACCTGCTCAACATCACGCGCGAGCAGGCCGAGTCACGCTTCGGCTTCTTCCTCAAGGCCCTGGATTACGGCACCCCGCCGCACGGCGGCATCGCCTTCGGCCTGGACCGGCTCACCATGCTCCTGACCGGCACCGACAACATCCGCGACGTGATCGCGTTCCCCAAGACGCAGAAAGGCCAATGCCTGATGACCGGCGCGCCGAGCGAAGTGGATCAGAAACAGCTCGACGAGCTGAACTTGCGGACGCAGAAGCACCTCCACGCCGAAGAGCCGCCGCCGGCGCAGGCCTGAGAGGGTGGGTGAGAAGTGGCACGGGCATCCGGCCCGTGAGTTCTTGTGGTATCGGCATCCTGCCCGACACGGGACTCCCCTGCCTCCCCCCCGCCCCCTCCGCATCTTGCGATTGAAAAAGTCGGTCTTTCGGGTATCATAGAGGGTTGGGCCGGCTCTGGCCCGCGATGGATACCTGATGATCGCCAAGATAGTCCAACGCATGCTACGGTTGCTGCACCTGCACCCGCTTTCTCTCGCCGAGAAGTGCCGGATCATGTTTGGTGCGGCGGTGTTGTCCAGCCTGGCGATCGCCCTGCTGATCCCGTACATCTGGATGCGCCAGCTCACCGGCAAAGTCCTGTTGGACACCAATAACGCCAAAGCGGGCTGGCTGCTGCGCTCGCACTTCCAACCGGCAGCCTCGGGCGGGATCAAGCTGCCGGAGCTGAACGACCAGGGTGCGGCCCGGGATCCCAATACCGGCAGCCTCGTCTGGATTCGCTTTCGCAAGGAGCCGCAGAAGGACGAGCGGGCGCCGTTGAGCGGTGTCCATAAGAAGCTGCTGGACAGCGTCCAGGCGGACAGCGGGCGCGACGAGGCCCTGTCCCTGCGCAAGGTTGACGGCGTCTGGCAGAGCGACTACGTGCGCCTGTTTCGGGCGACGGAGGGCTGCGTGAGCTGCCACAATCCCCAGGGTTCCGCGGCGGCGTTCTCGCTGAACGAGGCGGTCGGCGCGGTGTTCGTGCAGTCCCGCGGCATCGGCGGCGAGTTGAGCAAGATGAAGTTCATGAACCGCATCTGGACCTTCATGGCGGGCCTGATCGGCGCCACCGGCGCCATGATCGCGTTCTATTGGATCACGCAGCGGGTGATTCTGCGGCCGATCCGCCAGTTGCGGGCCCTGGCCAACAACGTCGCCGAGGGCAACCTGGACATCCGCAGCTCCATCGCCACGGCGGACGAGTACGAGAAGCTCGCCGAGGCGTTCAACCACATGCTCGACCACCTGCAGGCCGCCCAGGAGGAGCTGCGCCAGGCCAACCGCCAGCTCGACGCCAAGATCATCGAGTTGTCCCAGAGCAACATCGAGCTGTTCAAAGCCAACAAGCTCAAGAGCGAATTTCTGGCGAACATGTCCCATGAGTTCCGCACACCCCTGAACGCGATTCTGGGGTTCGCCCAGGTGCTGCGCGAGAAGCCCAGCCTGCTCAAGCGGGAGAAGGGTCAGCGCTACGCGGAGAACATCATCACCAGCGGCAACCGCCTGCTGGGCATGATCAACGACCTGCTGGATCTGGCCAAGACGCAGGCCGGCCGGATGGAGCTGCACGTCGAGCAGGCCTCGATCTCCCAGATCTGCGAGTCCACCGTCTCGTCGTTCGCGCTGCTGGCCCGCAAGAAGAAGATCCGGATCTACCTCGAGATCAGCCCGGATGTGCCGCTGATCACGACCGACGCCGGCAAGGTGCAGCAGATCCTGTACAACTTCCTGAGCAATGCGGTGAAATTCACGCCGGTCAAGGGCCGGATCGACGTCCTGGCCTCGATGCCGGATGACAAGACGGTGCGGATCGCGATCAGCGACACCGGCTGCGGCATCGCCCCGGAAGACCAGGAGCTGATCTTCGAGCAGTTCCGCCAGGCGGATGGCTCGCTGACGCGCGAAGCGCCGGGCAGCGGCCTGGGCCTGGCCATCAGCCGCGAGCTGGCCGGCATGCTGGCCGGCTCGGTCGGCGTGCGCAGCCAGGTCGGCATCGGCTCGACGTTCTGGCTCGATCTGCCGGTCACCCTGCGATCTTCGGAGACGGCCCCCGGCTCCAGACCCGCCGCGCTGACGTCCCGGATCGAGGATTTCCGGGCCCGCCGAGGTCCCTCGGTAACCCCGAAATCCGAAGTTGCCCAGGGTTCCCCGGCACCGAGTTCCGCGTTCGGGGGGCCCAGCGCCGAATTAAAGGACTGATTCATGCGTGCCACCGCCCTCGCTGCACTGATCTATTTGATTGGCTTTCCCGGCGTGACCCCACGGGGCCTGGCCCAGCCTTCGCACCCGTTCTCCGTGCGCGACATGCTGGCGATGGACCGTCTCTCGGATCCGCAAGTCTCCCCGGACGGCAAGCTGGTGGCTTTCGTCGTACGCCGGACCGATCTCGACGCAAACACGGGGCGCACGGATCTGTGGCTGGTCGCCACGGACGGCACGGGTCTGCGCCGGCTTACCTCGGCCCCGGAAGCGGATACGAACCCGCGCTGGGCGCCGGACGGCCGGACGATCTGGTTCCTGTCGAGCCGGGCCGGGTCCTCGCAGGTCTGGCGCATCGGGGTCGATGGCGGCGAGGCCGAGCAGGGGACCCGAGAGCCTCTGGACGTGGGCAATCTGGTCGTCGCGCCCGACGGCCAACACATCGCCTACACGATGGAGGTCTTCCCCGACGCCCGCACGGTGCAGGACACCAAGAGTCGGCTGGAGGCCCAAAGCAAGAACAAAGCCACCGGGCGGGTCTACGAGTCCCTGTTCGTGCGGCACTGGGACACCTGGAAAGACGGCCGGCGCGCGCACCTGTTTGTCCGGCCCGTCGCCGGGGGCAAGGGGACCCCTGGCGCGAAATCCGGCGCCGGGGACCCCGAGGCGGTCGACGTGATGAAAGGCCTGGATGCCGATACGCCCTCGCGGCCGTTTGGAGGCCCCGAGGAGATCGCCTTTACGCCCGACGGCCGGGGGATCGTCTTCACGGCGAAGGACATGGGCCGGGCCGAGGCCTGGTCGACGGATTTCGACCTGTATTATGCCCCGCTGGACGGGTCGGCCGCACCGAAGGATCTCACGAGCCAGAATGAAGCCTGGGATACGTACCCGGTCTTCTCGCCCGACGGCAAGACCCTGGCCTACCTGGCCATGAGCCGGCCGGGCTACGAGTCCGATCAGTTCCGGGTCATCCTGCGCGACTGGCCTAACGGCCGCCGGCGCGTGCTGGCGCCGCATTGGGACCGCAGCGCCTCCGCTCTCGGCTGGTCGGCGGACGGGCGGAGCCTCTACGCCATTGCCGGCAATGTGGGACAGGAGTCGCTCTTCTCCTTGGACGTTCCCAGCGGCGCCGTGCGGACCCTCGTCAAGGACGGGACCGTCCACGCGCTCAGTCCCGCCGGCGGCCGGATCGTCTACAGTCTGAGCCAGATGCGTTCGCCGGCGGAGTTGTACCGCGCCTCGTCCGATGGCGCAGAGGTGACGAAGCTGACGGATATCAACCGGGAGAAGGTCGCCGCGGCCCGGATGGGGGATTACGAGCAGTTCAGCTTCCCCGGCTGGAACGACGAGACGGTGTACGCCTACGTCGTCAAGCCCGTGGACTTCGACCCGGCCAAGAAGTACCCGGTGGCCTTCCTGATCCACGGCGGGCCGCAGGGCTCGTTCGGCAATGTCTTTCACTACCGCTGGAATCCCCAGGCCTACGCCGGCGCGGGTTATGCGGTCGTCATGGTGGACTTTCACGGCTCCACCGGCTACGGGCAGGCGTTCTGCGATTCGATCCGCGGGGACTGGGGCGGCAAGCCGCTCGTCGATCTGCAAAAAGGCCTGGCCGCCGCCCTGGCCCGGTATGCCTGGATGGACGCCGAGCGCGTCGGAGCACTGGGCGCGTCCTATGGCGGTTACATGATCAACTGGATCGCGGGGCAGTGGTCCGGCCGGTTCCGCTGCCTGGTCAACCACGACGGCAACCTGGACGAGCGGATGGCCTACTTCGACACCGAGGAGCTGTGGTTTCCCGAATGGGACCACGAGGGGACGCCCTGGGACAACCCGGCCGGGTACGAGGAGCACAACCCGCTGCGGTTCGTCGAGCGCTGGCAGACGCCCATGCTGGTCATCCACGGCGAGCAGGACTTCCGCGTCCCCGTCACCCAAGGCCTGGCCACCTTCAATGCCCTGCAACGTCGCGGCATCCCCAGCAAACTGCTGTACTTTCCGGACGAGAGCCACTGGGTCCTCAAGCCGCACAACTCGATCCTCTGGCACGAAACGGTCCTCGCCTGGCTGGACCGGTGGCTCAAGACGCCATGAGCGCGCATCATTGTGATTGCTGACACGGACCGCCCCGGTGGCGTTTTCGTCGCCGCCACGGCCTGTTTGACCCTTCCCCGGAGACTCCCGTCCCCGGCTCCCGGCGCTTCTCCGGCACGCGAAAATTGACGGGTCGCCCCCGGTCCGGTAGAATGCCTGCCAACCAGCGCTGTGGAGTGCGCACAGTACTGAGAACGAAGGTTGGACACGGGGCCTGTAGTGAGCGAAAGAAAGTATAGGAAGACGGTGGATCCGGCGAGTTCCAGCACAATTCGTTCGGACGGCAACGGCGGGTCGGTGGCCCTGCGCCCGGCCGGCACGGCGGCGCCCAAGACGCCGAATCCGGCCGCCGCCGCGCTGGTGGCACGCAGCATGCCGCAATCCCTGGGGGCCGAGGCCTCCGTCCTGGGCTCCATGATCGTCGATCCGCGGTGCATCGGCGATGTCATCGAGCTGGTGGGACGCCAGGCCTTCTATCATACCGAGCACCAGATGATCTTCGACGCCGTCCTGAGTCTCTACGAGAAGAATCACGGCGAGGGCATCGACGGCTTTCTCGTGCGGGACGAGCTCGAGCGACGCGGCCAGATCGAAAGCATCGGCGGCCTGGAGATGCTCCAGCGGGTGATCGAGACGGTCCCCTCTTCCGCGAATGCCCGCTATTACGCGGATATCGTGCGCCAGAAGCAACTGCTGCGGGAGCTGATCGACGCGTCCAACGAGATCCTCAAAGACGCCTACGACGAATCCGGCGACGCGACCGAGAAGGTCGACGAGGCCGAGCGGAAGATCTTCCAGATCGCGGAGAAACGCGTCACGAGCTCGACGGTCGTGGTCAAGGACCTCCTCAGCGAGGTCTATGCCGCGATCGAAAGGCGCGGTCACGACCAGATCACGGGGCTGCCCACGGGTTTTCGGATGCTGGACGACCTGACGTGCGGCCTCCAGCGCGGCGAGATGATCATCGTGGCCGGCCGGCCCAGCATGGGCAAGACCGCGATCGCCCTGAACATGGCGGAGTACATCGCGGTCGATGCGGGGATGCCCGTGGCGGTGTTCTCGCTGGAAATGAGCGCCCGCCAACTGGCGGAACGGTTGCTCTGCAGCCGCGCCCGCGTCGATGCGCAGCAGGTGCGCAAAGGACTTCTCAGCCAGGAGGACTACAGCAAGCTCGTGGATGCCTGCGGCGCGTTCTCGCGCGCGAACATGTTCATCGACGACACGTCGTCCCTGACGCCGCTGGAGCTGCGCTCCAAGGCCCGCCGGCTCAAGAGCCGGCACGGCATCGATTGCATCGTGATCGACTACCTGCAGATGATGCAACTGGGGACCGGCCGGGTCGAGTCCCGCCAGCAGGAAATCACGACGATCTCCCGCAACCTCAAGTCCCTGGCCCGCGAGCTGAACGTGCCGATCATCGTCTTGAGCCAGTTGAATCGCGCCGCGGAAGGGCGCGAGGATCACCGGCCGCGGCTGAGCGATCTGCGCGAAAGCGGGGCCATTGAACAAGACGCAGACGTGGTTATGCTTCTGCACCGCGAGGACTATTACCATCGCGGCGAGGAAGGCTATGAGACCAACAATACCGCCGAGGTGATCGTGGCCAAGCAGCGCAACGGCCCGACGAACACGATCAAGGTCACCTTCCTGGAGAAGTATACGCGGTTCGAGAATCAGACCATGTTCGAACAGGATACGCCGTTTTGACGTGGCTCTACTGAGGCAACACATGCAGGATGCGATGTTGGTTATCTTGATGTCCCTCGCCCTGACGGGTGTTTTGGCCCCGCGGACAGGGGCGAGTGCAGGCCCGAACGGCCGGAGCACGGATGCGCTGGCGGGCAGCCCCTCGACGGTCGGTCCGGCCGCATCCGGGGGCGTCGCCCCCCGGGCGGAGATCATCAAGTCGATCGAGTTCGAGGGCAACCGCAAGTTCAAGGACCACGTGCTGCGGGAACGGCTGGGCTTCCAGTTGGGCGATCCGCTGGACCAGTTTCTGGCCGAAGGGGGCCGGGTCACCGTCATGGAGGTCTACCGCAAGATCGGTTACTCCTGGGTCAAGGTCGCCCTGGACCGGGAGGCGTTGGCCCAGGGCCACCTGCGGTACACCATTGACGAGGGGCCGCGCGTCCAGGTCGGCTCCACGAAGTTCGTCGGCAACGACTCCTTCCGTGCCCGCACGCTCCGGCAAGTCATCAAGACCAAGCAGCGGAAATGGCTGTTCTGGCCCACCTACTACACGGAGGACGCCGTCCGCGAGGATACCGAGCGACTCCGCGATTTCTACTACGACCAGGGCCACCTGGACCACAAGATCACCGCCCAGACGGAATTCACCGGGGACGGGCACAAAGTGCACCTGATCTTCCTGATCGAGGAAGGACCGGTCTACCGCGTGCGGGACATCGTGTTCACCGGCCAGACCCTGTATGGGGCCGAGCAGTTGCGGGCGAAGGTCAAAGTGCAGTCCGGCGACGTCTACAAGAGGCCCAAGGTGGAGCGGGACGCCCGAGAAATCACGTCCCTCTACCGGGAACAGGGCTACGTGGATGCCGAAGTCCGGCAGGTGCCGAAGTTCACGCCCCAGCGCAGCGAGCCCGTCATCGATGTGACTTTCCAGATCCGCGAAGGCCGGCAATTCCGCATCGGTCAGATCGATATCACCGGCAACGAGAAGACGAAAGACAAGGCCATCCGGCGGATTCTCGACGAATACGGGTTCACCCCGGGCGAGTTGTACAATGGGAAGATCGCTCCCAAGGAGGGCAATGGTCTGCTCGAGAAGTACATCCAGCGCGGCGTCATGGCGGAGCAGGCCATGATCCGGCCGGATGATCCCCTCCCCGGAGATCCCAACGGCCGGCCCGCGCGGGTGGACATCAAAGAGGGCATGACCGGAATCATCCGCCCGGGTGTGGGCTTCAGCAGCGACAGCGGCGTCATCGGCCAACTGATCTACGAGCAGCGGAACTTTGATATCGCCGACGGGCCGGATGACCTCATGGAACTCCTGTTCCCGTGGAAGGCCTGGGTCGGCGGCGGCCAGCGGTTCTCCGTGCGGCTGGAGCCCGGCACGCGGTACAGTGCCTATTCCGTCAATTTCGTCGATCCCTACTGGAACGACCAGCCGATCACGCTCGATGTGCTGGGACGAAGCTGGCGGTGGTTCCGTGAAAGCCATGACGAGGACCGGCTCAAAGGCGCCTTCGAATTCGAGCAGCGTCTGGCGAGTTACTGGCGGCGCAGCATCGGCTTCCGGGCCGAGCGCGTCAAGATCAACGATCTGGACTTCGACGCGCCGCAGGAGATCCGGGACGTCTTCGGCAGCAGCCAGTTGTTCGGCGTGCGCTTCGGCGTGGGCAAGACCACGGTGGACGATCTCTACGATCCCACCGCGGGCAGCAGTGCGGCGGTGTTCTACGAGCAGGTGTTCGGCGACTTCACGTTCGGCGTGCTCGAGGGCAGCTACGCCCAGTACGTGCCCATCCATGAGGACGTCCTCGGCCGCAAGACGGTCCTGATGGGCCGGGTGGTGGCGGCCACGATCGCCGGTGGCGAGGCGCCGCCCTTCGAGAAGTTCTATGCCGGCGGCACGGGCCGCTACGGGATTCGCGGCTTCGAGTATCGCGGCGTCAGCACGCGGGGCCTGCAGACCAACGTGGACCCCCCCCGGCGCGAAGACCCGATCGGCAGCGAGTGGGTCTTCCTGACCAAAACCGAGCTCACCATCCCGCTGATCGGCCGCAACTTCGAGGCCCTGTTCTTTCTGGACAGCGGCACGGTCGATACCGGCAGCTATCGCCTGTCCATCGGCGGCGGCATCCAGATCAAGGTCCCGCAGATCTTCGGCAACATGCCCATGCGGTTCGAGCTGGGCGTCCCGCTGCTCAAGTCCGAAGGGGATGAGACCCAGATCTTCAGCTTCTCGGGCGGCGGCCTGTTCTAGCCCGGCCCGACTCGGTAACATAAGGTAGGCCCAACGTCCATTCTGCACGGGTCCACAGAGATGATGGCCCCAAACGAACGAAAGGATCTCTCATGAACGGTAGAACGATCACCCCGGGTGTCCTGATCGGTGCGGTCGCGTTGCTGGCGGCACTGCCGTACGGCCACGCGGCGCCGGAGGCCACGGTCCCCGCTTCCAAGACTGGGATCGTCAGCGTGCGCGACGTGTTCAACAACTCGAAGAAGCATGCTCAGTACCGTGGAGGACTGCTCAAGCGGCAGGCGACGCTCTCGGCCCAGTTGGACGAGCTGGCCAAGCAGGTCGCGGACGCGGAGGCCGACCTCAAGACGCTCAAGCCGGGGACGGCCGACTACATCAAGCAATACCAGGCCATGCTGGAAGCCCGCTCCCGGCAGCAAATTCAGCAGGATCTGATCAAGCAGCAGCGCATGGCGGAGGACAAGAAGTGGTTCGAGGACCTCTACCAGGAAGCCCTCAAGGCGACCCAGGAGCTGGCGAAGGAACGCGGGTTGGAGCTGGTGCTGGAGCGGACGGTGCCGGAGTTTCCGATCGCCAGCGAGGAATTGTGGTCGACCGTGGGCACCCACAAGGTGTTGTACTGCGGCGGGTGCGTGGATCTGACCGGCGACGTGACGGCCCGCGTCGATGCCAGTGAGACTCTGAAGCCATAAGGCGGCCGGTGTGGAATCCCGATGAAGGCAACGATTGAAGAGTTGGCGGCACGGCTGGGCGCCGAGGTGCGCGCCGCGGGGACCGCACGACACACGACCATCAGCGACATTCAGCCGGTGGACGCGGCCGGTCCCGAGCACATCACCTTTGTGACCGATGCGCGCCACGCGGCGGCGGCGGCCAAATCCCGGGCGGCCGCGGTCCTCGTCGCTTCCCCCCTGGAGACGGTGGCGAAGCCGCAACTGGTCGTCCGGAACGTTCAGGCGGCTCTGATTGAGACGCTGAATTTCTTTGCCCCCGCACCCGTCGTGGCGGACGTGGGCGTCGCCCCCTCCGCCCGGCTCGGGACCAACGTGCGCCTGGCCGAAGATGTCACTGTCGGACCGGGGGCGGTGCTCGAAGACAACGTTCAAATCGGCGCCCGCACCCGGATCGGGGCCGGCTGCCACGTCGGGGCCAACACGATCATCGGGGCCGACTGTCGTCTCGACGCACATGTCGTCGTGTACCACGGCTGCACCCTGGGCCACCACGTGATCATCCAGGCCAACAGCACGATCGGCGCGGTCGGGTTCGGCTATGCGTTCATCGACGGCGCCCACCGGCTGATCCCGCACCGCGGCGGTGTCCTCCTCGAGGACTTCGTCGAGATCGGGGCCAACAGTTGCGTTGACAGGGCGAAATTCGGCAATACGATAGTCGGGGCCGGCACGAAGATCGACAACCTCGTGCAAATCGCGCACAATGTGGTCATCGGCAAGTGCTGTGTCATTGCCGCCCAGGTCGGCGTGGCGGGCAGTTGCCGGATCGGTGACGGCGTCGTGCTGGCCGGGCAGGTTGGCCTGGCCGATAATATCGAGATTGGCGCCGGTGCGATGGTGGGCGCCCAGGCGGGCGTCATGAACAACGTCGCCCCCGGGGAAAAGCTGGCTTGGTCGCCGGCCCTCAGCGTCAGAGAGGCGGCGCGGGTCATTGCTCATCTTCTGCGCCTGCCGAAGCTGGCGCAGGAAGTAAAACGCCTGACGGCGAAGGTGGATCGACTTGAAGCTGCAGAAAACGATCAAGGAGCCGGTTAAACTGGCCGGCAGAGGCCTGTTCGGCGGTCAAGACGCCACCGCGACCTTCCATCCGGCGCCCGAAGATGCGGGCGTCGTTTTCGTGCGCACCGACGTGGCCAGCGCCGTACGCATTGCCGCCGTGGCTCCCAACATCGCCGAGCGGAGCCGGCGCACGAGCATCAAGAAGGGGGAGATCAGCATCGAGACCGTCGAGCATTGCCTGGCGGCCATCCATGCCCTCGAAATTGACAATCTCGTCATCGAAGTGGAAGGGCCGGAGCTGCCGGCCCCCGACTGCAGCAGCGCGGAGTACGTCGCCATCCTGCGGCGGGCGGGCCTCGTCGAGCAGACGAATCCCCGCAAGGAGTTCGTCATTCGCAAACCCGTGTGCGTCAATGCCGGCGACGCGACGATCTACGCCCTGCCCTACGCGGACGGCACGTTGAGCATCACCTACGATCTGGACTACAGCGAGCATGTCGGGATCGGCCGGCAGGTCTTCAGCTATCAGCTCGCGCCGGACAGCTTCGAGACGGCCATGGCGGCCGCGCGGAGTTTTCTGCTGGAGGTCGAGGCCCGGCAGTTCCAGGCGCGCGGGATCGGGACGCATATCGGCCCGACCGACATCCTCGTGATCGATTCGGACGGGCCGATCAAGAACACCTACCGGTGGCCGAACGAATGCGTGCGTCACAAGATCGTGGACCTGATCGGCGACCTGATGCTGGTGGGCCGCCCGGTGATCGGGCGGATCTACGCCTACAAGAGCGGCCATACCCTGAACCAGCAACTGGTGCGCAAGCTCTACGACGCGGCCCAGCAGCAGGACCGGGTCGACCGCTTCGGGACCGACGCCGTCCTCGACATCCGGCGGATTCAGAAGATTCTGCCGCACCGCTATCCCTTCCTGCTCGTCGACAAGATCATCGAGGTCGAGGGCGACACGCGGATCAAGGGCGTCAAGAACGTCACCTTCAACGAGCATTTCTTCCAGGGCCATTTTCCCTCCACCCCGATCATGCCGGGCGTCCTCATCGTCGAGGCCATG
>JALORE010000226.1 GCA_025459125.1 Planctomycetota bacterium
ATTCCGTGTTCTGCTGACTGAACAGGAGCTGATCGACCTACTTCGCATACCCGAAATCAGTCACGCGGCAAACTACCACAATGTCATCGAGAACCTCAAGAGAATGCACGGCCTTCCCTGCATCCATATCGGTAAGACACCGCTGTACCCATTTGAAGCGGTTCGCCAGTGGATACTCGACAAGGTCGAAAAGGAGCGACGATGATTTTTCGATCCACATCGCCGAGGGTCCGGCGTATCATAGACGCGGACCGGTCTTGCCAGCTAAGGCCAGACAGAAAGGAGGCATGAGATATGCCGAAAAAGCTGGTAAGGCTAAGAACACGGCCGTCACGCGACGGCACTCAGTTCATTTTTATGCTCGACTACGTTGATGAGAATGGTCTCCGGCACCGGATCTCTCTGGGGCACGCGGATAGGCGCAAGGCTGAACTCGAAAGAGCCCAGAAGGAACGCGAACTGCGCATGGGATTTGTGGAGGCCCAATCCATGAGGCTCAGCGACTTTGCCGCCGACAGCCTCACCCGAACGGGCGACCAGATCCGCGAGAGCACCCGCCGGGAGTACGATGCTGCGATGAACGATTTCGTCCGCGTAGTGGGCAACAAGGACTTTCAAACGGTCACGATTGACGACGCCGAGGTCTATCGGCAGCAGTGCCTCGACAGAGGCAACGCCCCGGCCACGGTCGCCAAGAAGATGCGTGAGATCAAGTCCGTCTTCCAAACCGCCGTCAAACGCCGTCAGTTGGATGGCAACCCCTTCCAGCACGTGAAGATGCCCAGGTGTCCGAAGAACGAGATTCACATCTACACTGAGGCGGAATGCGACCGCATCATCAGAGCCGCTCAGGAATTCGTTCTCACGGGCAACCCGGAGACTTCCGTCCGATGGGACTTGCTGATTCTGACGGCCCTGTGCACGGCTCAGAGACGGGCCGAGCTTCTCAACTCCATTTGGAGCGACGTGGACTTCGCCGAGCAGACCATCAAGGTCTCGCCGAAGGAAGACGTTGCCGAGACGTGGCTCTGGCGGATCAAGGACACCGACCGCCGGACACTACCGTTGACGCCGGAACTGACCCAGATGCTGGCCGACCACCAGAGCCGCCAGCCGGACGGTTGCCCGTACGTCTTTGTCCCGCCCGCCCGGTACCGCTTCATCCAGACCGAGCTTCGGGCCAAGGGCAAGTGGACCTATTCGGATTCCCGGCTCAAGGTCATCAACAACTTCGGCCGCGATTTCGGCCTGATCCTCACCAGGGCAGCAGTCAACACCGGCGAGTTCCACGACCTGCGAAGGACGGCGATCTGCAATTGGTTTGCCCAAGGTCTCAGCGAGTATGAGATCATGAGGCTGGCCGGTCACGCGGACTTCAAGACGACCCACAGGTTCTATCTCCGTGTCCGCGACGACCTAATGGACCGGGCAAGGCAGGCCAGCAGCCGGGCCTTGAGCCGGAATTTGGCGCGCGCTTGGCGCGCGCCCCTCTCCAGCCCCCAAAAACAAGAAGGGCCAACAATCGCAAATGATTGTCGGCCCTCAACTTACAGCAATGGGCAGGACTGGAGTTGAACCAGCGACACACGGATTTTCAGTCCGTTGCTCTACCAGCTGAGCTACCTGCCCGTGTCTTGGCGTTCAGGATACCTAAGTCTACCAGACGCACGGCCCTTTGCAAGGAATTTCATGCGGCCCAGGCCAATTTTGTGGTTCATCACGGAATACCGGGGAAGGGATAACAACAACGGCGGGTCTGGGGTATCTTGATGTTTGTATAAAAACGTCAAGATTGGCCGGAGGCCGCCGTTGTCAATGGAACAGATTACCGCTTTGTTGGGCCGCTGGAAAGGCATCATGTTGGAATCATCCGCCGCGTTGAGGGGGGCCAGCCAGGGCCGACGGTTCAGGTGCGGATCGAGTTGTCGGCCGAGCAGACCGGCCGGGCGGAGACTTCTACGAGGAACCGACCCAGCGGGGACTTCTATGAAGAGCCGGCCCGGAAGATCCCGGTGCGGAAGCTCGATGTCGTGGTGGCCGGGGGCGGCACCGCCGGCGTGGTCGCGGCGCTCGCCGCGGCACGCCAGGGCGCCCGGACGGCCCTGATCGAAATCAAAGGCTATACCGGCGGCACCGTGGCCGAAGGCGGCACCGCCCTGCACAGCTTCTTCAATCTCCGGAAGGCCTTCCCGGGCGTTCGCAAACGGCAGGTTGTGCGGGGGATTCCCAGCGAGATCATCGACCGGCTGACCGCGGCCGGGTGGTGCTCCGGCCCCGCGGAGATGCTCGTCGGCTACGACTACGATTCCGTCAACACGTGTGTCGACACCGAGACTGCCGTGGACCTGGCGATCCCCGTTTGGCGGGCGGGCCAGGGGCGAGATCCCGTGGGTCAGGCCGCGGGCTTCGGCTCTTCCGGGGTGAAGCAGACGAGGGAGATCAGGATCAGACCCGCCCCGGCGATGAACAGGGCGATGCGCTTCGGGGGCTCGCTGCACCGTTGCAGCCACCGGGGAGGGGACGCTGCCGCCGACTCCTCGCCCGCGTGTTCGATCAGGGCCTGGCGGGCGACCGCCAACTCGCGGGCCCGGGCCTTGGGGTAGATGGCATTGGGGTCCTCGGGCTCGGTCCCCAGCGTCAACGGGGCGATGCGTTTGAGAAGATCGGGATTCTGCTCGAGCTGTTCGAGCAGGCCGTCGTAGTCGGCGTTGAGCGCCTTGAGGCGCTGGACCGAAAGTTGCGCCTCTTTCATCAGATGCTTGTTGCGGTTGTACTGCACGAAATCGTCGCACAGGACCGCCGCACCGAGGGACGCGGCACCGACGCTGAAGAATACGACAAAGAAGAGCAGGTGGAAGATTCCTTGCCTGAGCATGGTCTGACTACCCATTTCGGATGGTGGCGCCTCGATGGCTCAGCGGACCTGTCACGTTCATCGGCTATCACCCCTGGCCATTCGTCACACCGGGCCGGCACGTCACATTTATCGGCCGCAGGCCCGGTCTTTCTGAAAACTTTCCCGCCGTAAACGAATTGCGGATTGCGGCGGGGCCGTATGACCCGCAGCCGCAATCCGCAATCTGGTCATCCCGGACGCCGGGTCCGGGACATCAATCCGTCACCGCATCAGACCGGGTAGACCGGCAGTTGCGCCCGGAGCAGCTCGTAGATGGTCTTGCCATCTTTGATCGAGTCCGCGGCCACCTGACGGTACAGGGCGGTCAGAGCGTCGAAATCCATCTTCTTGAGCTCGGCCAGGTTCTTCTTGCCGCCCTTGGCATTGGCCGCCACGAACTTGGCCATCGTGTCGCTGGCGACATCACGCACGAGCTGCCAGAGCTCGCGGCCGTCCGCGGCCGCGACCGCCCGGCCCAGGGCCAGAGACATGGACAGAATCGCGTTCATGCCCAGGAGGCCTTTGCGCTGCATGGCGTGGATCTTCTCCTCGTTCGAAGCGGTCTTGGAGATCCGCCCGGCGGCCATCGCCTGCTCCAGCTCCAGACCGAGGAGTTGCTTGTCCGTATCGAGCAGCGTGCCGAGCTTGCCGACCTTCTTGCCGACGAAGGCCTTGGCCAACACGGTTTCGATGTGCTGGACGGCGTCCATGCAGCCCTTGCCGTCGTACCGGCGGGACTTCTTCCACAAGCCCATGAGCTTCTCGTCGTTCTTGGCCCGCACCGCGTCGGCCTTGACGTCTTTCTTGAAGCGGAAGGTTCCGTCGCCGGCGGCCTTGAACAGATCGGGGTACTTCTTCGTCGTGTCGGACGGCTCGATGATGCTGTCCACGTAGTGGATGGCCTCATCCTCACCGGCGCTGGTGCCCAGCGGGGTCGAGCCCTTGAAGCGGACAATCCCGCTCCTGCCGAGGAACAGCGTGGCGGCCGCCGACGGGATACCGGCGTTGGTCGCCTCTTCGGTTCCGCTGACGGCCTCGACCGCGAGCATCTTCATCAGCAGGCTGGTCAGATCGATATCGCCGGCGTTCGGGGCAAGGGAGACATCGTTCTTTCCGGTCAGGGTCTTGACCAGCTCTTTGACGCTCTCTTCGATCTCCTTGCGCTCCTTGGCGGTCGTTTCGCGCTGCGTGGCGCGGGCCAGGGCGAGGATTTCCATCATACGGCCGTACTTCTGGAGGCGCTCGGTGTTGGCGCCACCGCCGCACTTGACGCCCAGGGCGTTCATGGCCGTGCCGATTTCCGCCTCGAACGGGTCGTTCGGGCTCTTGGACCGGTGCGAGATCACCAGCTCGGCGCCGTAGGCCAGCGAGGTCAGCATGGCCAGCACGGTTTCGGTCAGGGTGCCGATCTGGTTGGCCTTGATCAGCGAGGCGTTGATTTCGCCGTTCTTGGCGCACTTCTCGATGTTCGAGTCCTTGGTCGTGACCAGGTCGTCGCCGATGATGAAGATCTTATCGCCCAGTTCCTTGACCAGGTCCTTCCAGCCCTCGTGGTCGCGCTCGCCGAAGCCGTCCTCGATGGACAGGACGGGGATGCCTTCCTGCATCGCCTGCTTGTAGAGGTTGAGAATGTCGTCGCGGCTCATCTCGACCTTGCTCTTGTCGCGCCAGAACCGGTACATACCGACGGAGTCGGGCTCGCCGCGCTCTTCGCGGTAGGCGTTCTCCAGCTCGGAGCAAGCCGGGTCCAGGGCGATCGCGACGTCCACGCCGGGAATCCACTCGCAGTCCAGAATGGCCTGCTTCATGAAGCGCCACATGCGCTGTTCGGGGACCTTGTCGCCCTCGGCTTTATCGACGTAGGGCGCGATACCGCCTTCGAGACCGACGCCCATGACCTTGGCGCCCGGGGCCGACTCGATGATCTCCTTGAGCCGGTACTGGAGCTTGACGGTCATTTCCTGGGCGTCTTCGTAGGTCTTGGGGGACAGGGGCATGAACATGCTTTCCTGCATGCTGATGTTGCTCTCGGGATACTCTTTCTCCGTGTGCCGGCCGCCCATGGCGCAGTTGCGGAACTGCCACGGGGCCGCGACGCGGTTGCCGTCCTTGAGCCGGATTTCGGTAATGCGCGAGGTCAGCAGTCTCTGCTTGACCGCGGCGACCTGGACCGGCCAGCTCTCCTTCGAGGCGGCGGCCGCCGCGCGCGCCGCCTGCTCGGCGGCGATCTTCTCGCGGGTGCGGAACTCGCGGAGCTTGCCCGGGTCGGCCAGAAGCCGGTCGAGCAGACCGACGCAGCCGGGGGCCAGGAAGAACCGGCCGACATAGACGAAGAAGTCCACACCGGTGGACAAACCAATCGCGATGAGCACGAGCGCCGTCGGCAGGCAAACCGCTGCGAGGTAACCGCTCCATACGGGAGCCGCCGCCGCGACCGCGAGGTTGTAGGGAGCATCAGGGGCGAAGTTGCCGTTTTCCTTCTTGACACCGTAGAACTTGCCCCAGGGGATCAACGCGAGCATCTGGGCATACCAGCCGAACTTGTTGCCGCTGGCGCGGGCGGCGTCGGCCTTCTCCTGGGAGTCCTTGTTCAAGGCCGTCAGCTTGGCGGCCGTCAGAAAGTGACCCATCTCGTGGATGGCGATGGCGATGTGCCAGGACAGATACAAGACCGCCAGAGAGACCCACACTTCCATGTGCAGCGGCGAGAACATGAACTGCAAGACGACGGACTTAATGTTGTCGCCCGCCGCGGCCTGCTGTCGCAGTTGCTCGGCCGGAAGGCTCAATACCGACGAAATGAAGGCCGCGTGGAAGGACACCAGCTTATGGTTGGCGATGACCCATCCGCGTTCCAGATAGCCGGCACGGTTCACTCGTAGCCCTTCTTCTCTTGACCCACTCATGCTAAGCTTCTCCTTTACCATCTTCTCGTATTACGCCAGATATAGAGGGGACCCGAACGCCGAGAATCGTTTGGGGACCCGAGCACAGACCGTAGATTCCTACGGAGACGGGCGATGGATAGCGCATAACCCACCCACGCCCCCGACCTGCAAAGGGTATGAAAATACCGCTCGGCTCCCGCGAAGTCAAGCGCCGATTCGGGAAGCCGATCAGAAAAATGGCCCCTGGGAATCGGGAGCGGATTTCGCTTGTCCGGCAGAGCCGTTTGTCGTATCGTATGCTTGTCGTGGGGATGGAGTCCCCCGCCAACCGCCTGTCTGGCTGATGACTCCTACCGGATCGGTCTGGCAGGAGTAGTTTGTAGTCACGCCCAACGACTCCTTCCAAGCCGTACCGTTTGTCTCGTACGGTCAACGTCTGCTCGTTAAGGAAGTTCGCGAAGTGAAGGTTCTATTGGTCCTGCTGGGAGGGAGCATCGGCGCCGTATGTCGCTATGGGGTCAATCTGCTGGCGGTCCGGCTCTGGGGCAGCGGGTTCCCCTGGGGCACGCTGGTGGTCAATCTGGCCGGCTGTCTATTGATCGGGCTGGCGTTCGGCCTGGCCGAGCGTTCGTCCTGGGTGACGCCGTCGGTGCGGCTGTTCTTCGTGACCGGTTTTCTCGGCGCCCTGACGACGTTTTCCAGCTTTGCCATCGAAACGGTGAACACGGCCAACGCCGGGCTGCGCGCGGCGGCAGCCCTGAACTTCGTGGCCCAGAACGCTGGCGGATTGGCTCTCGTTTTGGTGGGCTTGTGGCTGGCCAAAGTGCTGTAGAAAGGCGCGGCTTGTGATGAACTACAAGGCCATTGCGATTTACACCAGCGAGGATGTCCGCTGGCGGGGCAAGCCTGTCGCGGAGGCGCTGCTGGCGTTTGTCCAGGGCCTGAAACTGGCGGCCCGGTGCTCGGTCACCCGGGGGGTGGCCGGCAGTTACGAAAACGGCGAGCTGGCCACCTTGAAACTGGAGATTCTGTCCTTCAAGATGCCGCTGAAGATCGAAATCGTGCTGCCGGCCTCGGAGGCGGCGCGCGTGCTGCCGACCATCCAGGACATGGTGGTCGACGGCATTGTCAGCGTCAGCGACCTCAACGTCGTTTCGCACCGCACGCAGAAGCACCTGATTCCACGGCATCTGCGGGTGCGCGATGTCATGACGGCGTCGCCGCAACGAGTCCGCGCGACGACGCCGGCCAGCGACGTGGTGCGGATCCTGCTGTCGGGCCAGTTCAACAGCATCCCGGTGGTGGATGATCTCGACCGACCCATCGGCATGATCACCCAGGGCGACCTGATCGCACGGGGCGGGATGCCGGTGCGCCTGGGCCTCATGCAGCCGCTGGGGCAGGAGAACCTCGACGCCGTCCTGAAGGAAATGGCGAACACGACCGCCCGGCAGATCATGACCGCCCCCGTAGTCGCGGTGGCCGAGGACCGATTCTTGTCGGAGGCGGTGGACCTGATGCTGAAGAACAAGCTCAAACGCCTCCCGGTCGTGGACGCCGGCGGCAAGCTGATCGGCGTCCTGGCGCGCTTGGATGTGTTTCGCACGATCACTACCGAGATGCCCGACTGGGAAGCCATGCGGGCCGGCAACGTCGTGCTCGCCAACGTCCGCGTGGTCCAGGACATCATGCGGGCGGATACGCAGACGGTCACGCCCGAGACCTCGGTCGAGGAAGTGATGCGCGTGATCGACACCAACGATATCCAGCGTGTCGCGGTAGTGACGGCGGAGGGCAAGTTCCTGGGGCTGATTTCCGACCATGATTTGCTGGGGTTGTTCTCCGGGCACAAGGTGGGCATCTGGGACCGCCTGGCCAGCAAGCTGACGTTCACGGCTCTGGGGCAGCGGCATAGGGCTGTCGTGGAGCAGGCTCGCAAGCAGACCGCCGGAGAAGTCATGAAGACCGATCTGGTCACGGTTGGCCCCGAGAGTCCGATCGACGAGGCCATTCGGCTGATGGTCGCCCACCAGATCAAGCGGCTGCCGGTCGTGGGCCCGGACGGCGCTTTCCTGGGGATCGTCAGCCGGGATTCCCTGTTGCGCGCTGCGATTGTTGACACCCCCTAGGTGCGTTCTCCTGGACTTGATTGGCCGGAAGCCGGCCAATGAGGAAGGATGAGGACGAAGTCATGGTGATCCGAACGATGGTGGCCGTCGTTTTCTTCGTGGTGTGCGCGGTGGTGATGCACAAGATGTTTTGGATGCTCGAACAGTGTGTGCCCCTGACTCAGGAGGCGGCCTCCAAGGCGCGGGCTCAGCGCTGGAAGGGCACCGTGGCGGCGGTCGTGGTCGGCGCCTGGGTTTGCGCCGGCGGTCTGGCCTTGGGCTTCGATATGCCAAAGGTGCTGTGGGCCGTAGTCTTCGCGGGCCCCATGGCCATCACGGTTCCGGTGCTGGTCTGGGTATTCTTGGTCTATTAGGCTTTCTGCACAGAAAAGAGCGATTTCCCGGAAAATTGCGTAAAAAGATGTAACATCGCGCCTTGACCAACGTCAGTACATATGAAGTTATCACTCTCCTGACAGGGCCGACGCGGCGGAGGTCGGCCCGCTTTCTTGCGCCCGCCGGGCGCCGGCGTGGACGGGACGCCGCAAACGCGGTGAAGTTCTCGGCTCATTCCTGATTCTTGCCTGTTGCTTTCCGTCCGGATGCAACGTATCATAGCTTGCCATGCGAATCCCTCTAACCAAATATGGGTTGCCCGAGGTAGCCTTCTATCCTGCGGTGATTGCAGGACTTATGGCGACTGTGGGGCTGCTGGGGCCGACCCGGCTGCCCGTGGGCTGGATCATAGGGGCCGAAGGCGTGCTGGCGGCGGCACTGGTCTGGGCCTTGATGTTCTTTCGCGATCCGCAGCGACGAATCCCGCAGGACGACACGATCCTGCTGGCGCCCGCCGATGGGCGCATCGCGGACATCGAGACGATTCAGGAAGGGGATTTCATCGGGGGGCCGGCCGTACGGATTGGCATCTTTCTGAGCATCTTCAACACGCATATCAACCGCGCACCGTGTGACGCGCGGGTGGAGAAGATCACCTATCGGCCGGGCAAGTATCTCAATGCGATGAACCGGCTGGCCGGCAAGGTCAACGAGTCGAATAACCTGGCCCTGGTGCGGCTGGGCCGGCCGCAGGACCGGCTCCTGGTTCGCCAGATCAGCGGCGCCATCGCCCGGCGGATCGTCTGTGCCGTGGGCGAGGGCCAGCATCTGGCCGGGGGCGAGCGGTTCGGCATGATCAAATTCGGGTCGCGGACTGAGCTCTATCTGCCGGCGGGCGAACATATCGAATGCATGGTGCGGATCGGGGACAAAGTCAAAGCGGGGATCACCCCGCTGGCCCGGTACAAGGGCGCGGGACCCCGGGCAGCACAGGCTGGTTGAATTTTATCGGCCCCAAGAGTCCGGTTTCCGGGGCATGACCCCGAGGGCGGTAACGATGAAACACAACTATGAGGTTGCGGGTCGGAAGTGGCGAAAGCCCAAGGGCAGTCGAGGCAAGCTGCTGCGGCGGGTCCGCAAGCAGCGGGTCAAGTACATCACCATCCTGCCTTCCCTGATCACCATCCTCAACGGTGTCTTCGGTTTCACGGCGGTGGTCCTGGCGAGCAAAGCCGCGCCGCCGCAACCCGGACCGTGGTCTTATTTTGCCCTGGCGGGGTACATGGTCCTCGTGGCCATGTTGTTCGACATGCTCGACGGCCGGCTGGCGCGCATGAGCCAGAGCACCTCCAGCTTCGGCGGCCAGTTGGACAGCTTATGCGATATGATCAGCTTCGGCGTTGCCCCGGCGTTCCTCATGCTCAAGCTGGTTGAGACGAGGATGGACCTGGCCAACGCGATCTGCGAGGGATTCCTGCACCGCTTCATCTGGCTGGCCGCGATCGCCTATATCGCGTGCGCGGCCATCCGGCTGGCCCGGTTCAACGTGGAGAATGAGGAAAACGAGATGGCCCACATGAGCTTCGTGGGTCTGCCCAGTCCCGGTGCCGCCGGCGTCATTGTCAGCCTGGTCATCTTTCACCAGCAGGAGGTCCCGCATCTCAACTATCTGGTGTACCTGCTGCCGTTCATCACGCTGCTGATCGCGATTCTGATGGTCAGCCAGATCCGCTACCCCCACGTGCTGAACGTCTACCTGACCGGGAAGAAGCCGTTTGGCCATCTCATCTGGATTCTCTTCCTGCTGGGGCTGGCGGCGGAGCACTTGCCGGCGGCCTTGCTGCTGAGTTTTGTGAGTTTCGCGGGGGGCAGCCTCGTGAAATGGTTGTATGTCAAGACGGTGGGCCGACGTGGACGGGCCGCCCTGCCGGCGACCGAGCTGGCGGGCGGGCCCAATCCCAGCCCGGCCACGCCGGAGTGACAGGCCGGCTCTCGTCCCTGGGGCCTATTGGTCCCGTTCGTCCCCCAGGTCCCATGGACTTCGTGGACCTGGAGGACTCATCGGACTTCATCTCGCCTCGCACGGCGCTGGGGAGGGCCGGTCGTTTTCCGGGACGCCGCGGCCCTCGGCTTGGTTGAGCCGATGGTACTGCTCCACGACATTGGCCAAGCGGCTCAGCACCTGCCGACCCTCGTCGCTGGCCTCCAGCCCGACGATCTGCAAGCCCAGGGACAGGGCGGTCCGATCGGCGGTGGGCAGGACGTTGCGGATCTGGGCGTTGAACATCAACGGCTGCTCGTAGGGCATGGGCGTAAACCGCATCCCCAGGAACTGCCCCTTGCGGTAGTCCGACTCCCCCACCGCCCCGGGGGGATCGCCGACGCCGCGTTTGAGAGGAACAACCACCTGGGCGCCTCCCGCGGAGATATCCACCAGGGCACCCTCGCCGTACGCGTGCGTCCGCTCCTCGGAGCTGCGGTGGCTCGTGCGGTGCCAGAGGACCACGTTGACCCGCAGGGATTTCGGGACGTTGACGCGGAAGTAGCTGCGCCGCTGGACCACGCCAATCCGTTGCGGCACGGCCAGCACGATCGCGCCGCCCGACTGCGGATTGCTGGAGGGCTCCAGGCCCACCACGGTCGTGTCGAAGACGAATTTGCCGTAGGCATGCTTGAAGTTCATCCCCACCGGCTGGTCGATCTGGATGTTGATGGGATGGGGGCTGCCCGTGGCGTGGAAGCCTTCGACACACAGTCGCAAGCCGCCGGTCGCATCGCCCCGGAGTTCCTTCATGATCATCTTGGGCGTGGTCCCGGAGCTCACGAGGCTGTGGAACCCGCTGATCGCGCCGCAGGCA
>JALORE010000480.1 GCA_025459125.1 Planctomycetota bacterium
TGTCTGGCCTGGGCGGCCCTGGCATGGGGAGACAACCAACCGCAGGCGGTGCCGACGTTCCATTGCGTCGGCTTGTACTGGAGCCCCGCAGACGGTTCGGCGGAGAACACCTGCCGCGTGCGCTATCGGCCGGCCGGCACGGACTCCTGGCGGGAGGCGCTGCCGCTGTGGTTTGACGAGCGGCAATCGGCGGACGTGCCGCCGGAGCGGCGCCGGCAATACCGCGGCAGTATCGTCAACCTCAGGCCGGGGACCGCCTACGAGGTCGAGCTGTCTCTGCTGCAAACCGGCCGCAGTGCCTCTGTCTCCGTGCGGACCTGGAGCGAGGAATTCCCGGTCGCGCAGACGGTGCCCGTGCGGGACGGTGCCACACCTCTGCTTGTCAATCAGTCGGGCTCGCCCGACGGCTACGTACTCTATGCCCCCGCCCCAAATCGCAAGAACGCCGTCACTACCCTCGACGTAGCCGGCCAACAGGCGCAGTGCATCGAGGTCCGCGCCTCGTACGTGATCCTCCGCGGCCTGACGCTCAAGAACGCACAGCAGCACGGCATCCGTATCTTCGAGAATTGCCACGACGTCGTGATCGAAGGCTGCGACATCAGCGGCTGGGGCCGCAGCGCCGACGACGGCTGGGGACTGGACTATGACGCCGCCATCTATTGCCGGGATCAAGCCCTCAAACGCGTGATCGTCCAGCGCAACTACCTGCACCACCCGCGCAGCAACTCCAACAACTGGCGGCAATTGCGCACGCCCCCGGGCCGGCCCGCGTCCCGGCATCCCGAAGGCCCGCAGACCGTGGTCTTCTGGGACAGCGAAGGTAACCACGTCCTCCGCTACAACACGGTCGATTCGGACGACAACCACTACTATAACGATGTCTTCGGAGCCGGCGCCAACTCCAGCACGCGTGGTTTCCCCAATCGCGACTCCGACATCTACGGCAACCTCCTGAGCCACTGCTGGGACGACGCCATCGAGTCGGAGGGCGCCAACTGCAATGTCCGTATCTGGGGCAACTACACCACGCACTGCCTGGTGGGCATCGCCTGTGCCAGCACGTCGCTCGGACCGTTATACGTGTGGCGGAACATTAGTGGTACGATGCAGATCGCGCCCAAAGAGTGGGACGGCGGGTTCCTCAAGACGGGCGGCACGCTGGTCGGCGGGCGCATTTTCGTCTTCCACAACACCCTCCTGCAGCCGGCCCGGACTCCCGGGGGCGGTGGCGGACCGGCCGGCGCCCGCACGGGCCTGGGCTGGGGCGGCGCCATCGTCAACGTCACCAGCCGCAACAACCTCCTGCACGTGGCGAGCGCCGCCCTCTGGGACCTGAAGCCCGACCCGCTCGGCGATTACGATTATGACCTTCACAGCGGCACGCGTCCCATTCCCGCCGGCCAGGAGTTGCACGGGATCAAGGGTCTACCGATCTACGCCGAAGGCAGCGGCCTGCAGGGTGGCCAGGGCCGATTTCAGCTTTCGCCGACCAGCCCCGGCTACGACGCGGGTCTGCGCCTGGCGAACTTCAACGACGATCTGACCGGCCAGGGCCCGGACATCGGCGCGCACGAGGCCGGCACGCCGCCCCTGGAGTTCGGCGTCAACGCGTATAGCGGAAAACCATAACAACGGTGCACGATATGCGCCCAACCCTGTAAAGGCAGTGTGTCGACTTCCTTGCATGCAGGCCGAGGACGGGTGGCAGCGGCAAGCGCAGCTTGCTGACGGCTCGTGGGACAGACACAACCGCCATCGGCAAGCTCCGAGGACTCCGCTTGCCGCTGCCACGCGGAATGACTCGCGACTTTGCTTTCGCCCTGCCCGCCACCTTCACCCGGATGACGAACAGGGATAGAATGGGCACGATGGGGCCTCGCACCCGGCATATGGAGAAGACAAGATGGCACGACACACAGTAGCGACGATCTTGCTCCTGGGCATGATGACGGCAGCCACACGCGCGGGTGAATCCGGCGAGCAGACGGCGTTTCGTTATCTTGGTCAGATCAAGGCCCGGCCTGCAGCGGAGATCCAGGCATCGAACTGGTCGGTGGGCGCCGAGACGATGGACCGCGACTACACGATCTACCGGCACTGGAAGACGTACCTGGGCCCGCTCGGCGTCAAGAAGGCCCGGCTGCAGGCGGGTTGGGCCAAGACCGAAAAGAACAAAGGCGTCTACGACTGGGCGTGGCTCGACGAGATCGTCTTCGATATGGTCGCGCAGAAGGTCGAGCCCTGGATGTGCCTGTCCTATGGCAATCCCCTCTACGCCGACGGCGGCGGCACCCTCCTGGGCGCAGCCATCCCGCGCACGGAGGAAGCCCTGCAGGCCTGGGAGAAGTTCGTCCGGGCGATTGTGGATCGGTACCAGCACGCGATCGACGAATGGGAGGTGTGGAACGAGCCCAATCTGGGTAAGAACAATGCCCCGGAGATCTACGCCGGCTTTCTGATCCGCACGGCCCAGGCGGTCCGGCAGGTGCAGCCGGGCGCCCGCATTCTCGCCATGTCCCTGGCCGGCGTGGACGTGAAGTTCACCGACGCCGTGCTCAAGATCGTCACCTCCGCAGGCGAGCTGGACCTGATCGACGAAGTCACGTACCATCCCTACTCCTTCAATCCCGACAAAAGCTACGACGCGGTGGTCAAACTCCGGCAATTCATCGGCGCCTACAGCAGCCGGATTACGATCCGCCAGGGCGAGAATGGCGCTCCCAGCGAGCGGCGCAATACCAAGGCGCTGAGCAAGTATGACTGGACCGAGACCTCCCAGGCCAAGTGGGCCCTGCGGCGTCTCCTGGGCGACCTCGGCCGGGAGATCCCTTCGTCCTATTTCTCCCTCATGGACATGAAGTACCCGGACGAAATGAACCGCAAGGGCCTGCTGCACTCGCGCGAGGATCAGACGGTCGAGCGCGCCAAACCCGCCTACTATGCCGTGCAGAACCTCGCGGCGATCTTTGACCACACGTTGTGCCGGATTCCCAACTACGCCTGGCGGACGGACGCTGCCGCGTCCCTGGCCGTCTTCGCGTACGAGAACCGTGATACGGGCCGGCAGGTCGTCACGATCTGGCAGGACAGCGCGACCCCATCCGACCGCCTCGACAAGACCGCCATCGACTTCACCTTCCTCGCGGGCAGCTTCGACCGGCCTGTGTACGTCGATCTGCGCGAAGGCAGGGTCTACGAGATCCCCGTTTCCCACTGGTCCCGGCGAGCCACGGTGTGCGAGTTTCGCGGC
>JALORE010000227.1 GCA_025459125.1 Planctomycetota bacterium
CTCAGGCTCAAGGGCTGGCGGACCGGCGGACGCTGGTGGGCTGTCTACCCCGTCAACGTGGTGACTTTCCGCTTAGGCCCCAAGATCCTGTGGCGGTTTCTGGATCGCCTCGTGCCGCTGCGCTGGGACGCCGCGAGCGCCGTGGCCCACGGTTCGGCCTTCGCACGTGGCAGGGTCGCGGGTTTCCCATACCTGGTCTGGCCTCTGCCCCTGTTCCTGCTCGGGATTCTGCTGGACAACAAGTGGCTGGACACGCTGCTTTATCGCAACCGTGCCTGGCGGCGTCGCGGCAATGGCTGCGCCCTGTGTGCCCGGTATTGCCCCGCGCAGCGGCTGACGATGAGCGACGGCCTGCCACACGCGCGGGGCACCTGCACGCTGTGCCTGGGCTGCGTCAACCTCTGTCCCCGCCACGCCATGCACCTGCTCGGCTGGACCGAATACGGGCAGCCGTACCAGCCCCGTTGGCCGGAGCTCATTGTGAGATCGAGGGAGGAATCGGGTGTTGCCTCCAAGGAAACTTGAGCATCGCGCGCCCGCCCAACGGTACACGATGTCCGCCGACTCTCGACGTCCCGGGAAGGGACATCGTGGGAGGAAATGCCCGTCGGATTCACTGCCGCGCGACCGGCCTGCGGACCAGTCGTCGCAGGAACAGGGTTAACCCGAGTGCGCCGACCGTACCGGCCACCGGGAGCAGCACAAGTTCCAGAGGACTCCATTGGCCCATCGCAACCCCGCCCGCCACGAATGCCAGACCCGCGAGGACGAGCAAGGGCACCGGTTTGTCTTTCCGAATCCCGTAAAGCGCCGCGCCCAAGCCGGCCAGGAGCCACGGGCCCGCCATAAACCCGATGGGACTGTGAAGGATGTCGAAGTAGTAACGCCCGGGCCGGAAAGATAAGGCTGTGATCCGGGCCAGGTCCCGCACGATCCGCGCTTCGCAGCCGCTGAAGACCCGATTGACCATCACGGCAATGCTGACTTCGTAATTGGGAAGATAGACCATGTAGGCCCCGGTCCCGATGTTGGCGTCGCCGTGGCCCACCGCCGTCAAGCCTCCGCCCACGCCGAATCCGAACCGGCCCAGACCCAGCCCATAGGCTCCCGGCCCGAAGGACTGCATCTGCCGCAGGGAATCCTCGCGCGGGACCTTTCCGTGGAATAGAGCGTGGATCCAGCGAGCTAGGTCCTCGGCGGTCATGTACACCCCGGCGGAGCCATAGGTAATGCTGTCGTGGGAGACCCGGGGCAGGAAGGTGATGTCCCGGTAGGAACCGTCCTTCTCGAAGTTGTCCCCCCCACGTGCGCCAGGTTCTCGGGATAGGGCTCCTCCAGAGGCAGGCGGGCGCTGCCCAGAGCCAGTGGTTCCCAAAAGCGCCGGCGCATCTCGATGGCAAGGGGGGACCCGGTGGCCCGCGTGATGATCATGACCGCCAGCAGACGGGCCGTGTCGAGCGCGTCTGAACCGACTTCGGCGGTTTCTCCCGACGTTTGTATCATCGTAGGCTATGACGAGCGCTCCCCCTGAGCGGTTGACCTGGCCGCCGGGTGTGCCAGGTGAAATCCCAGAAAGATGCCCGCCAGGAAGCCGGTGAACAGCAACGCTCCCGTATCCACAACGGTGGTGCCGGGGATCAGATGTAGCACGGTCGCCGCTTCCGCCACGCCGACACCGGCCGTAACGACTGCCGCCAGAGGCCACATGCTCTTTGGGTTCTTCATCGTTCCGTTCCTTCCGCGTCGATATGAACTCTACTCTGCAGTTTCTCGTTCAGCGGACGCTCACTCCGGGCACACGAGACAACTGTGGCAAGCAACAATGCACCGATCACAAGTAGCGAGCGAAATCCGCTCATCGCAATCTGACCTCATAGATCTGCGTCACTTCTTCGGCCGTCAGGCCGTAGTTGTAGAGGCGTACGTCGTCGATCGTGCCGCTCCAGTTGCGGCCGGGCTTCTCGTCGTTGGCGCCGATGAAGACCTTGAAATTGTTGGTCCGCAGGGTCCCCGCCGCCTCGACTGAGATATCCAGCCGGCCGTCGAGGTACAGCAAGCCGCGGGACCCGTCATAAACAGCCGCCACGTGATGCCAGCGACCGTCATTGACGTTTACGGTTCCGAAGAGACTCCCCAAGAGCGTCCCTGGCACGGGCACTCCCGTGCAGGCAAATTCGAGGGTGTTCTGTCCCCAATTCCGTTGCAGCCGCCACGAGCTGTCGCCCTTGGTGACAAGGGCCTGCCATTCCTTGTCGAAGGCTCTGACCTTGATCCAGGCACAGATTGTGATCGGGCCGGTAATGGCAAAACGCGGATCGTTCCCGAGGTCCACGTAGTCATCGGCGCCGTCCAGTTCCAGGGCCTTGCCGGTGACGCCCTCGACCCAGGCCGGACCACCCACGAGCGTGCCGTCCAGTCCGTGGCCGCTCGCATCGGCGGCCCTCTGGCCGGCCCCCTCATCGAACTTCCACCAGCCGACCAAACCGCCCGGACTGAAGGTCCAGACATCCCCGGTTACGACCGAACCCTCGGGCTGAAGTTCGTCCACCCGCCAGTAGTAGACTAGACCACGTTCGAGGGCAGGCGCCACGATAGACGTAGCGCCTTTCACCTCCGCGAACAAGGTCAAATCATCGACGCCGGTTCCGAAGTACACCCGGTGGCTGGCCGCCTGTGCCCCAGGCATCCAGTTCAACTCCAGTTTCTCCACCGGCGTCCCGACAGTGCCATCCGGAGGCTGCGGCTTGACGGCCTTCAATTGGGGATTCAGCGGCGCCGCTTCGAGCCTCTGGAGTTCCTCGGCCGTCACCTCCTGGAGGGTCAGATCGCCGGAAATCACGCGATAGTGGCCGTTGTCCAGTCGCCAGCGCATCAGGACGGCGTGGGGAAATTCGGCGGTCACCTTGTCGCCGCGATACGCCGGATCGCGTTTCTCCGCCGCCAGGAAGGCATAGAACGGGACGACCGTACCGAGCGCGAACATTCTCTTCTCATCGCCCGGCTGCGGCGGCCAGGGTGGATTGGGACCAAACCTCGCGTTGAGCGCGAGGCGCAGCTCGCGCCCTACGACCATCGCGGACAACTCGGTCGGGTACTTCCCGCCCGCGTACTCGGCAAAGAACCTCAGGCCCTCGACGACGCTTTCTTCGTTGAAGGACACCTCGACATCGGCGACCAGCTTGTAGTCTTCCGGGATGACGGCCTCGAACTCGGCCGGATCGATCCGCGGCGCCCAGTCGTAGTCGGATTGCACCATCTCCGCGGCCTTGCGACCGTCGGCGGAGAAGGCCTCAAGCTCCAGCTTCACCGGCAGATTCGTCCGGGGGTCGGCCCAGAGACGCCCCACGACGTTCTGAATCGTCTGGCCCGCTACCCCGCCGAACACCCCCGCCGCCACTCCGGGATCGCGGCACTCCAGGCCCTCGACTTCGACGCCCTCGATAGTGCTGCGTCCCAGCTTCGTATGGGGGTACTCCAGGAACCGGGCGACCATCTGCCGCGGGTCCCCATGCTGCGTCCCCATCTTCTCCAGCATACCCCCCGTCATCTTTTGCCGCAGATATGCCTTCCTGGCAGGCAGAAGCGTGACGCCGGCTTCCTTCGGGATCGAGACAAACGATTCGGAGTACGGAGCGCCTTTCATGGACGAGACGATGTGAATGCCCACTGCTGTATCGACGCGGACCTGCGATTCGATCTCGGTCGTGCTCTGCGGATCCGGCACGCCGAGCATACGAATTCTCATCCGATAGGCGAAGGCGGTGGACTCGTTCACCTTCTGGAGCACGTTGCCCCAGACGACACTGCCTCCCGTGTCGATCACGTTCAGACCGACCAAGACCGCCGCGACGATCATCACGACGGCCGCTATCTTCATCATTCGACTTTGCATGACGATTCTCCAAATCGACGGCTGCGGTACAGCCGTGGGAGCGCGTTTGAGCTCTGCGATGGCTTTCGCAATTTCGCCGTGGACTCGCTCGTCATACTCCGGACGAGGAGTCACTCGCAGGTGGTTCATCAGTTCGTATAGTCCCTCTGCCGGTCTCACGTTCTCACCTCGCCATCGAGCATTGACCGCAGTCTATCGATGGCATAGCGGTATCGGCCCAGGGCCGTGTTGAGGGGAATCCCTTGCTGGCGGGCGATCTCTTTGAACGCCATCTGCCCGTAGACCCGCAGGACCAGCACCTCCCTCTGCTCGTAGGGGAGCTGGCCCAGGGCCCATTTCAGTTGGTCGAGCTGTTCCGCCAACACCGCCGCCTCGTCCGGCCTGGTATCCGGGTCCTGAACGGGGTCAGCCTCGTCAAGACCGCCCACCGGGTGTCGCCGATGAATCCGCAGGACGTTGCGGGCGCCGTTGGCCACGCTGGTAGCCAGATAGCCCTTGAGACTGCCCGTGAACTTGAGCCGGCCCGACAATCTCACCAGGGACAGGAAGACATCCTGAACCACATCTTCAGCGGCCGCCAAGTCGCCGGAGAGGGCCAGCGCCAGCGTCAGAAGCTCGCCCCGGTACTTGTCATAAATATGGTGCAGGACTTCCGGCCGGCCGTGGTTGAAACGCCAAACTAGGATTCTGTCTTCCAGCATCGGAAAAACCATTCTCCTGAGCCTGGACAATCGACTGTCATAGTATACGACACCGCCGGCCGACCTTTATTATGCGAAAAGCGAATTTCCGGCCAGTCGGCAGACCCCGTGCGGGGAATGGCGGCTGTCTCTACGCCCTGGACTTGCCATTCCTTTGCCATGGACAGCGAGAAACCGACGATGAGCCGCCCCACAGGGGTAGGTAGTCAGATGAGGCCATGTGGAGTCCGAGCGGGGCTGGGCAATGAAATGACGGCGGATCAGGATGAGCGATGGAACTGTGGCTTGGACAAGTGGTTCGGATGGACGAAAACAGGGAGTCGTGACCACGCCCCCGGGCGGTGGTAGAATGCCTGTGTTTGAAATCTTGTGGCGTGAGCAGCGACTAAACGCGGGTGTAGGACGAAGCAACTGATATCCGGCACGTGGTAGCAGGCGTCAGGTACTGCTGGCGCACGGGCGGTGTAGTACTCATGGCAGGTTTCGACGATGGCCGCACCACGGATAGGACCGATCGTTGGTCTGGCAGGGAGCGTGGCGATCCTTCCGCCTGGCGCATGTCGGCCATGGAGGTGAATCATGCTCAAGAACGTGATCTCTCTTTCGGCGCCAGCACTCTTGCTTCTTCTGGGACTCGTGTACTGCGGGGGGTGCCACGTAGCGCCCAGCAAGCCAGCCATAATCCCACCGGGAGATTACACATACGTAGCGGACTACGCGGAGTGCAGAATCCATCAATGCATGCGGCGGCACCACCTGCCCAGTGTGGCTGTGGCGCTGATTGATGATCAGAATACCGTCTGGCAGGGAACGTTCGGCTGGGCAAACGTCGAACAGAAGACACCCGCACGATCCGATAGCCGGGGAAGAAGTTGGGGGTCACCAGGAGGCCTTGCGCCTTGTACCCACGGCCGCCCGCGACCACCGTGAGGGCATCCGTCCGCGAGAAGCCGACAACCTCTGTGCATCCTTGGCCATAGTCCCGGAAGGCGCAGTACATGGGGTAGGGGAACAGCCCCCAACGCATCCGAACCACGTTGCCGGCAATTCCGATTCCAGATCAGTGTTCGTGCGGACAAGAAGGGAGCAACTACTATGGGTACGTTCTGGTTCAAAGTGGCAGGTATCACCGTAGGGGGCTTCGTGGTCGTGGCCGTGATCGGGGCGGTTTCCCCCGGCAGTGCCAGGGAGAGCGCTACGGATCGGGGTGCCACCCCGGGCAACGCTGTGCCGGTGGTCAGGGCCCAGCCTGCGGTTGGCGAATCAGGGCCAGTCAGCGCCCGCAAGGCCGGAGTCGTACCGGGTATCCCGACCATTCCTGAGTTTGAATTTGACGTGGGCGGGCGCCCCCCATCGCGCAGCGTCTACGGCCTGGCCAAGGAGCGGGTCGTACAGAAGATCCTGTTTGTGACCAACGAGTCTCATCTCACGGCCGGCGAAGTGGCCAGTCGCATCGGCGAGGCCGAGTCTTTGGTCACCCAGAAGCTCGGCGAGTTGCTGAAGTACGGTCTGGTCGAACAGCAGGGTCACGCGTGGGGTTCCAAAGTACGGCTGTATACGCGGGCCGAGATCCAGGAAGGGGAGACGCTCAGCGGGAAGTACGCCCAGCAGGAAGCGGAGATACTTCGACAAGCGCTTCCCCGGCTTCGCGACATCTACGCCAAGACGCAGCTCTCCAAGACCTTCCCGTGGGAGGACGTGTCCCTCATCGTGGTTGGCGCCCTGCTGTCGGATTTCTGTGCCGTGGACCGGATTCCGTTCCGGCCGCAGAACGTGACCGAAGAGACCATGTATTACCTGCGCACCCCGGAGGGCACGGCGTGGGGATTCGAAGGCTATGAGCAGCTGCCCCAGCGGTTTCCTTCCTGCCGCTGGACGTTTTACCAGAACCAATCCGAGACGTACAAGGGGGCGATCGCCAGATTCGGGTACTACGGGAATACCAGCGAGCAAAGGAAAGAGCCCATCATCAATCCCGCAGGCTGGTGCATTGGACCTGAGGGGAGGATTCTTTTTGCTCTGGCGGAGGGCCCGTTGTCCCTCGAAGAACTGGAATCGGCGACAGAAATGCCGCAGGGAGTCCTGCAGAACGTGCTTGGCAGGATGGCAGGATACCATCCGCCGGCGGTCGGCAACGAGTCCGGGAAGTACCGCACGAAGGTCCCGATCTTGACGGGGTCGGACCTTGCGCTCTTGCTGCCGGAGTGTGACCGGGTGGCCGAGGACATTTACGCGAAGGTCGTGCGGCCTCACACCCGGGAGAAGCTGGCTCGCGCCAAGGAACTTGGTCGCAGGTGGCCCCTGCCCTCGGGCACCTATGTCCGTGACAGAGCGCTGCAGGCGCTGGTGGAAGAAGGGTTGCTGAGCGCCGTTACGACACCACCGGTCGACTGGAACTTCGGGGTGTGGGGCTGGACGGGATTCCTGCCGATGCACGAAGAGGTCACCGACGGCATTTTGCCTGATCCGTTCTTGCTGACGGCGGTGACGGACGACGAGAAGAAGTTGCTCCGGGAGGCCGAGAGCCTCCGGGCGGGAATCCTGAAAGGAAGCAGGTTCAAGGACGTGTCCACTCCAGCCAAGGCATTTCTGACCCGGTTCTCGGCCTTTGTACACACCGATGTGGGCACGTTGCGAGAAGTCCAGGTCCCTGCCGGGCACATCGATCAGAACTACTTCGCCGATCCCCAGCGCCGTGGTTGGTCCCAGGAGATGAGCAAGCTCAGTGTCCGACGACTGCCGCCCACACCCGCGCATCCGAAAGATGGCGATGTAGGCGTCGTGTTCGCGTCCTACGAGCGGACTTTCGAGGACGCCCATGTCTATTTCTACCACAACGGCGGTTGGCGGTTTCTCTTCAACACCTCGGATGTCGGATTCTGGTCCAAGAACGCGAAGAAGGCCGCCCGAGAGAGACTCGCATCGCTTCGATAGCACGCGTGGATCCCCCGCTTGCCAACGGCCGTTTGGGATGAGGGACCAAGTCATCCCCAAAGACGCGAAAGCCCCACGGCAAGGGTCCATCTGGGTGTGGGGCTCGGTGACAGCTCAGATCGACCTTCTGTGACGGAGACAGGACATGGGACGTAGCGTCTCGTTTGGAAAGGTTGTCTCGGCGGCCGTCATCTTCGCCGTGTCTGCGCATGGGATAGTTGGCGCGAGTGAAAGGACGAACGGGGACCCACGTACGTATACCGTGAAACTGCAGATCGACAAGCCGTATTGTGTGCTGCATTTCATGGAGACGCTCAGAACGAGAGGGTATTACGGCCCGACCCTCTGCGAACGCTACCAGAAGAGCAAGTACAGCAGGGATGAGGCACTGGCGAAGCTGGTTCAGCAGTATGCCGGCGTGAAGATCGCGTATGAGTATCACTTCGACGGGTATCCCAAGCACCGGTACATGGCCAAGGATAGAACGACGAGCGACATCTTCTTTGCTCTGAGTGTGCGAACGGCAAGCTTGGAAGAGTTCAAGCAGATGACCGTGGGGATCATCCCCTTCGATGACCACCGGCGGCGGTTCGAGATTCTGGCAGCGGTCGAGCCGATCTACGATGAGCTGGTCTGGGATCCCTACTACGCCCAAGCGCGGGCCAGACTGAAGGGATTGCAGGAATATGCGGAGACGGTGAAGCTGGGCCAGAAGCTTCGGCCTATCGTGCGTTTTCTGAACAGTAGTTGGTCCCCCGAGGTTCCCGTCATCGTGTCGTTTTCGATCGTACCGGGGGCGAAGATCAAGCTGGTACCGCCGCCGGTTGGCAACGTGATCCGGGCGGGATTGCTGACGGAGTCGGAGGACTACTCGTGGTACATCGGCCTGATCGTGCATGAGTTCGCGCACAAGGCGTTTGCCGAGCAGCCCCTGAAGGGGCACCAGCAAATCGACCAATGGCTTGCGGAATCCCAATCTCCTCATCGAGGCATGGTGAACCTGATGTTTGACGAGGTACTGGGCGGGGCCATTGGGCACAAGGTGCGGGAGGACTTGTTGGGTCAGGCTCAGGAGTTCACCTACAATCAGCCGGTCATCAAGGCTTTTGACGAGGCTATATACCCGCTGGTCGTATCGTATCTTGCGGCAGGTAAGTCCATCGACCGGGTCTTTGTGAACGAGTGCCTCGCCCTCTACGAGAAGACATTCCCCAACGCTCTGCGCGAGTATCGCAGTCTGTTCCAGGCGTATTACTTGCTGACGGATGTGGAAGGCGGCGGGGAACAGAAGCTGCCTCAGGTGATCCGGCAGAACATCGCCCCGCCGATGATGTACGAGGTCGGCAGCGGGATCGCCGAGGACAACCTGAAAGCGCTGCTGGCCTACGACTTTACGAAGGTGATCGTGATCACCAAGGATCACGAGAAGGCCCTCGCGTATCTCCGGCGCAAGATCGATGCCCTGGGGCGGTTCGATGGTCTCGACGCGGGAGCAGAGTGGGTTCTGTCCTGTCATGATGCGGCCGGGAATCCGTATGTGATGGTCAACATCCAGTCAGTGGCAGCTTTTGAGGAGGTTACGAAGAGACTGAAGGCCGCCGAGAGGATCGACCCGCAGAACGCGATACTCCCTATGGGCCACTGAAGGTGCCTTACAGAGTCAACTCAGTTGGTGCAACGACAAGCTGCAAATGAGTAGGGGCTGCTTGAGACGAGGGACGGAGGCGTGGACGAGGCTGGCGCTATACACGAGTCAACGATCCGAGACATGGCCGAGCATGAGTGTCCAGATCCGGGCGCGCCAACTTCAGAAACGGACACTCTGGGTCCTGCTGGCTGCATATGGATTGCCGCCGACGAGGTGTTCTGATATGGGAAAGCGGCGTGATCCATCTGGCACGTTTCTTGCAGTTGCATCCAACACAAGGGGCCGGACGCAGCCTGTCTGGTTGTGCTTGAGCCCGGCTACCCACGGTCATCTGGACCGATTTGATGGTGGTCTTCGGGTGCGATTAGGAGAGACCTATGAGAATGCTGTGGCAGGACATTCGCTACGCAGTTCGGACACTGGGCAGGAGCTCCGGGTTCACGATGATGGTCGCGGGGATTCTGGCCATCGGGATGGGTGGCAGCATGATGATCTTCACTATCGTCAACGAGCTGTATCTGCGACCCTTCCCTGTGCCGGAGCAGGAGCGGCTGGTGGATTTGGACGAGAGGGCGCCCCAATGGAACCTGGAACGCGCATGGGTGGCCTACCCCGACTTTCACGAGTGGCGCCGGCAGAATCGGACCTTCGACTGCATGACCGCGTTTGCCGGCGGGGGCTGGAATCTGGCCATTGACGACCAGGCCGAGCGGATCGAGGGCATGAGAGTGACCTATGACTACTTCGATGTGCTGCACGTTCAGCCGGTGTTGGGACGGCGTCTAGCCGAGGAAGACGACCGGCCCGGCGCGCCTCGCGTGACGGTGCTCGGTGCCCACCTATGGCAGCGACTTTATGGCGAAGACCCAGGCGTCATTGGGCGTTCGTTGCGCCTCGACGGCGAGTCCTACACCATCGTAGGCGTGTTGCCAGCCAGCGCCATCTTTCCGGCGAAGGCCGATCTGTTGGTGCCGCTGGCGGAGGACCCGGCGACCTCGCGAGGGTGGTACCTTTCGGGGATTGGAAGGCTCAAGGCCGGTGTCTCCCCGGCCCAGGCCCAAGCGGACCTGGAGCGCATCCACAAGGGTCTAGTCGATACGCGGCTGGCCAACAAGATTACCACCCCGCGGGTGATACCCTTACGGGAGAGGTACATGGGGGAATACCGCAATGCCACCTTGTTGGTCCTTCTGGTGGCCGGCGTCGTGTTGATGTTGGCCTGCTGCAACATCACGGGTCTGATGCTGGCCCGAGGGATGACGCGCGGTCGGGAGCTGGCGGTGCGACGAGCGCTCGGGGCTTCCCGCTACCGCCTCATCCGCCAAGTGCTGACGGAGACCCTCCTGCTGTGCATCTTGGGCGCGCTTTTGGGCGCCCTGTTGGGTCGCTTTGGCCTGGACCTGTTGCTCCGGAGTCTTGCTCGCTATCTGGACCCCTGGATGGCGTTCGCGACTGATGGTCGGGTGCTGGTGTTCTGTATCGGTGTGGTCGGACTGGCCACCGTCCTGTCGGGTCTGGTTCCCGCTCTTCACGCCGCCTCCGGTAGGGATACCGAGAGCACGTTGTGGGCGACGGGGACGCGGACCACGACCTCGAGATCCGGTCGGCGCAGCCTGAATGTGCTCGTGGCTGGTGAGATTGCCCTGGCCATGACCCTCTCGGTCGGCGCGACGCTGTTGCTGGAGGCCTTCTGGAAGATCAGCCGAGTGCCGCCGGGGTTCCGCGTCGACGGGGTCCTGACGTACCGAATCAGCCTTCCGCCCGAGCAGTACAAGGAGGGCCCCGCGCGGCAGGCGTTGTTCGAGAGCCATCTGGATCAAGTCCGGGCCTTGCCCGGCGTGCGGACGGCTTCC
>JALORE010000228.1 GCA_025459125.1 Planctomycetota bacterium
AGATCGAAGAAGCTCAGCCGATGCTGCGCGATCTTCTCGGCCTTTTCCAGCAGCGCATGGCGCCATTCCCTGCGGACATCGTCCAGCGCGTTCGCTCTCTCCCACTCCCCCACCCCGAGCGTGCAGAATCGAAAACCCGGGGTGTTGCCATCGCCCTCAAGAATCTCCGCCGGCGGCCTGGGCTGCTGGCGTCGGCCCACGAGAAGCCGGTCCAACCGGTCGCACAGCGATGCCTGCACCCGCCAGGCAACCTCCCCGGCGGACATGGCTCGGAGCCGTCGATAGTACCAGCCCAGTGTCTGCATAACTCCTCCCGACGCTATCGCCGGCCCGGCGTCACCTCGTTCCGATCGCCCGGCGGAATCCGCTGATCCACGTAAATCGCTTTGCCCCGGGCGGGCAGCAGAATGGTCTCCACGAGTTGGATGGTGAACGTGAGCCGATCCTCCAGCTTCGGGTGCAGGTTCCGTTGAATGCGTTCCGCGTCCCCGGCGCCAAACTGAGCCGCCGGAACGATGCGGAGCACCGCCTTGCCCGGGGTATCCTGAAAGAACTGGAACTGCCGCACGTGCAGAAACGTGTCATCGTGCATATTGAGCGCCGTCCAGGGAATCCCGGAACCGTCCGCGGCGATGAGCATCTCCTGCGTACGATGGCCCTGAATGTCCCTCAGGACCACGTGTTCCCGTCCGCAGGCCTCACAGCGGCTGCCCACGTACGTGGCATAGTCTCCCGTCCGGTAGCGGACAAAGGGCATCACCGTATTGATGAAGCCCGTGCCCACGATTTCCCCCCGCTGCCCCGGCGTGGTGATCGGACGGCCGTCGTCATCGAGCAGCTCGCAACACCCGTAGGTCGGCCAGACATGGTAATCGGTGGACTGCTCGCACTCGACCGCCAGGACGAGTTTCTCACTGTGACCATAGCAGGAGAAACACCGGCAGCCGAAGGTCTCTTCGACCATCCGCCTTTGCTCGGGGTACACGATCTCCGACTCGGCGATAATCCCCTGGATATTCCCAGGGGCCGGGTGGCCGCTGCGGCGCACAAAGCGAGCGAAGGCAGCCACACTCGAGGGATAGACGTGCAGGAAGCAGGGGCCGATCGTGGCCATATGGGCCAGGTAACGCGCCATGTCGTCGTCCGACATATGGAAGCTGCTGTAGTAATGATGCCGGAAGACCGGATCATACTGGTGCCGCAACCCATGGCGGTCCGGCGGGACCACCCGGCCGCGCAGGACCGCCATCGGCACGCCCAGCTTGTACCCGATCCGTTCCCAACTGACGACCAGGTGGCTGTATTCGACGGCGGATCGGTCCGCGTTGATATAGAACTGCAGTGGCATGCCGCTGGTGCCGGCGGTGGTTCCATAATCCACGCCTCGGCTGAAGTACCCCCGACTGCACATGTCATCGAGGTTGTTGATCACCACGTGCTTGTCAATGAGCGGCAGTCGACGCAGGTCCTCCATCGAACAATCACCGTTGGGCTGGAAACCCAGGGCGTCGAACATCCGACGGTAGAATTCCGTCTGGCAGTAGGCGTGGCGCAGAATCTTGCCGAGCCGTCCGGATTGATACGCGCGTGCGCGTTCGGCGGACCACCACTGAGCATCACGGATAAAACCGTGATTCGTCCTGTACCCCCGGCCCAGAAACCACTGCGGCGGGACGCTCTCGCAGGCACCGGCAAGTCCCTGCTTGAGCCACGGTGGCATGGCATCCCAGATGTTCTTTCTCGATAGGGCTTTTCTCATGGATCAGCGATAGGCAGGACACGCGGCGACGCGCCGTTCAATCTCCTCGATCAGACGGTTGTAGCCTTCTCCGCCCACGCCCCCGTAGCGTGACCGCAACTCGGCGTCCGGGATACCTTCCGGCAGATCGGCCGCCTCCGGGAAGAAATCCTCGAGGCGAAAACCCTGGGCAAGACGTTGTTGCAGGACGCGGGCGGATGCCTCGTGGCGCGTGGCGGCTAGGGCAAAGGTCGTGCCGGCCCGATCGGCGAGCAGATCGCTGAAAGAGAAGCCGCTGCCGCCCCGGTCGGCGTCGAGTTCCTCCTTGAGCAAACCCGCCGCGTTACTGATGGTCTCATTGGCGAGCACGGCGATGGCGGCGCTCACCCAGAAATGCTTCGTCCAGTCGGATCGTCCGCGCAGGGTGACGCGACAAAGCACCCGCAGACTATTGCCACCGGTCTGGCCGGCCAACACCGGCCCCACGAATTCCTCCACCCGGGGATGGCCCAGGAGAATGGCAAGGGCGAAGATGCCGGCCTGATTTTCCAAGATGGGGTTCGCCGTGGCCGACCGATCGCGGGCCACGGAGAACACGGTTTCGACGCACAGGCCGAAGTCGGGCGGCGACCGGGGCGTCTGCGCGGCGACCGCGAGCAGTTGCCTCACGCAGGCCCGTGTGGAGGCCAGCATCTCTTCGCTCGCCACGGCCGGGCCAAAGAGATCCTCGCGGAACCCGGCCGGCAGGTGCAGGGGACCATATGTGACCTCCACCGCCTCCGGCGCGATCGTGACTTCCTGAAGCGCATGCAGCAACGGTCGCAGACGCCGATCACGGCTCAGCAGCGACGCGACCACGGGACAGAGGGGCCGGAGCACCCACCTGGGAACCTCCAAAGCACCCAGTTGGCACCGGTCTACCTCGAGCCGCAGGACTCCGTCGTGGACCTCGGTGCTCCCGCTAGTCGCGAGATTCAGGTAGCTGGCTTCCCGGGAGCCCAGCGGCAAACCGACAGAAGCGGACAAGGAAGCGGAGTCCTGGGCCAGGCTGATGCGTGCCTTCCGCTGGGGCGACCCGAGGGAAAGACCCCAGGACAACAGGACATTGATGTCGTGTGCGGTCAGCCGCAGACTCTGCGTCTGGCCCTCCCGCAAAGACCTCGGGTTCTTCTCACGGATCAACTTCGTCAACCGTCGCTTCTCCGCCGAGGTCACCGGCGCCGCCTCAAACGAGAGAGGGGTCCGCTCGAGGGACAACCACAGAACCGCGCCGATGCCCAGACCGATCAGGCTCGCCGCCAGGGCCACCTTCGGCGCCAGCCACAGACGCGCCCGGCCGCCGCGGGTCCATGCCAGCCCGGCCCACGTCCCAAAGAGACCGCCCAGCAGAGGAAGCGCCAGACCGATCACCAAGGTGGAGCGCCAGGAGCCGAAGGTCTCGACCAACTGCACGAGGACTACCAGCAGGCCCGTCAGGACCAGAGCGGGAACGCCGACCGACCGCCAGTGGATCTGCGTCGAGCCACGGGTCACGACCTTCACGGCGAGAAAACCGGCAGGGACATACCAGGCAAACTCACAGGGCACAGCCAGGACCAGCCCCAGGATCCACGCGAGCAGCCGATGCGAGTCCTGCAGTTCCCACACCCCAATGCCCGACAGAATGCTGCTGCTGTGATGATACAGGGCCCGCCCCAGGAGAAACAGCGCGTACGCCACCAGGAAGGTCCAGCCCAGATAGGCGCGCCGGCGGCCCGGTCCTTCCTGCGGCTCAGCCGGCACACCAGCCGGCGGCTCGCTCTGAGGGTCCGTGGGCATACGTTGCGGGGGTAGCGCGGGATGGGACGGCACGCAACCCGCTGGGTCTGGTGCCGCAGATTCCGCAGGCGAACGCTCGCTCACAGGCGCTTCCCCCTCCTCGTCCGCAGACATGACATGTCTTTCAGATGTGGCCTCCCCACCCAAAATGCGGCTGGAAGCTGGGGGTGGAGTCCCAGCGCTGGGTCACGTTGCCGCAGAGACGGGGATCGTTGGAGGCGACCTTCACCGCGGCCGCCTCGAATGCCGCCAGCGGCACGGGATGACGGCCCGGGGAACGCTGGAGCATCGGCCGCTTGCGATCGCAAGGCTTGTTACTGCGCCGGGCCCGTCTCGCGTGCGCCCTTCTGGATCACTCTGGGTTGCTTGCCTCGCGCTGTCTTCAGAAGTTCCGTTCGTATCTCAAGATCAAGCACGACTTGCCCCTGAAGCCGTTTGTTCATGTTGGCGATGATGCGGCGCTGCTCATCTTCATCAAGAGAAGTTGTCGGGATCACGCATAAGACAGCCTTCCCAGGTGTTGATTGGTGAAACTGGTACTCCCTGATACTCCGAAAGGTGTCGTCATGAACGTTCAATGTGGTCATACTCACGACGGAGCCGTCGGCGGCAATCAGTCCGCCTTGAGGCCATCTTCCCTTGACATCCCTGATAATCGTATGTTCCCGACCACATGCCTCGCAGTGTTCACCCACATAGGTGGCATAGTCCCCCGTGCGATATCGAATGAAGGGAACGACCGTATTGATGAAACCGGTGCCTACGATCTCTCCCTCCTGCTCCGCCTCTCTGATGGATTTACCCCCGGAATCCACCAATTCAAAATATCCGTAGGTCGGCCAAACGTGGTAGTTCCTGGAGTATTCACACTGAGCAGCAAGGATGGTTTTCTCAGAATGGCCATAAGCAGCAAGGACTCTGGCACCGAACGCCTTCTCTATGTCGGCCAACTGATCCGCGTACACGTTCTCCGATTCGAGAAGAACCCCCCTCACATTTCCCGGCCCCGACGCGTCGTTTGCCAGAATGAACTTCGCAAAGGCATGGGCAGACGACGGGTATGCGTGAAACATACATGGACCAATCCCTCGTAGATGCCCGAGATAACGCTCCATGTTCTCGTCATTCAAATGGAAATTGCTGTAATAGTGATGACGGAGAATCGGGTCATATTCATGAAGAAACCCATTTCGGTCAGACCGCACTATACGGCCGCGCAGCACGGCCATCGGCATGCCAAGCCGATAGCCAGCCCTTTCCCAAGTACTCGTTAGATAGGCGTACTCAATATACGAGCGACCTGCATCCAGATAGAAGTGCAGGGGTTTGCCACTGGTTCCTCCCGTTGACCCGAAATCTACGTCCTTGCCATTGGTGCTTCTCGTGCACATGTCGGACAGATTGTCAAGGACGGTCTGCTTGTCAATCATGGGAAGTCGCTCGATGTCACCCAAGGAGTGAAGATCGCGCGGATGAAAGCCGGCCGCATCAAATGTCCGGCGATAGAATGCCGATCTGTCATAGGCAAGCGCCAACATGGCTCGTACTCTGGCCAACTGATACTCTCGCGCACGCTCTGCTGGCCACCACTGAGCATCCTGCACAAAGGCACGGTTGGTGCGGAAGCTCTTTCCCAACAACCATGCCACGGGCACACATGCCAGGCCGCGTCCCATGGTGGACCGCAGCCAAGCAGGACTCTGTTCCCACAAGTTCTTTCTCGACAACGCTTTCTTCATTTCATCGCCCCGCTGATGGGAAACATACAGAGGTCCCGTTGAAGTATCCTCGCACCGATCGAGAAGTCAAGCCGGCATAGCTCTGCCAATCATACATCATAGTATGCTGCAGAGCCATTGTATCGGGACGGTGGCGGTCGAAGAACACCTTACTTCCTCACGACTCCATCCTGGCACGACCGCAATAGCTGATGCAGACGAAAACACATTGGGAACATCAGGGGAACTACAAAGCACCCATAGAGCACTGCCTGCAGAATATCGTTGCGGACGTAATCGTGCAGATGGGCAAGTAGAAGGACGCCTATCGCGCATGCGCGCAGCATGTCCATCTCTCTTACCCTGCCTCCAGCGGCCATACAGCACTTGTCGGGCATGCGCACGAACCTGGACGCACTCGTTGCTTCTTCCCCCATCATTGCGCACAACCAACATTCAGCTATTTCAATCTCGTCATGACACGCGCTGCATAATATCGCGTCGTGGCGAGAGTTCCTTGTCGCCGGATCATCTCATGAATGCTCGTCACTCGATCATACGCCTTGATGCCTTCACACCTCAGGCTGTGGACCGCGCTCCTGAGCTTCGATCGAAATGCCGATGAGAGAGCTTCCGTTTCCGAACGAATGATCCGAGCTTGCTCATCTGTCGCCGGTTGCGGCTGAAGTAAATCCGTGATTACCACTGGCTCTATACCGACCCTCCGCAGTCTCCCCCCGCACACCATCAACCTCAAGGCGAGCGATTTTCGCGCCTCAGGCCAGCGTGCAAAGTCTGAGTCAATTGCAAAATTGCCAATGGAATGGAAGATCGGCGCACCTCGGTACACCTCAATACCTTGGATGATGTGTGGGTGGTGACAGACAATACAGTCAGCGCCTGCCTCCACCAGCCTGTGAGTGAGCTTCCGGCAACGCCGATCCACACAAGTTGTGTTTTCCACCCCCTGATGAAGAGATACAACGACCATATGCGCTTGTCGCTTCAGCGTCTGTACTTGGGAGACCATGTCGCAGGGGCGGGCCGCAATGACATTTACGCGCGTGGCAAGAGGCAAGACGTGAACGGAGGGGGCAAAGGCGATTAGTCCGATCCTGCCAGCACGCGTCTCCAAGAGCACGTGCCGCCCCGCGTCATCGGGCCCGACCGCACCCATGACAGCCGTGTTATGATGACGGAGGGTCTCGAGCGTGTCTAAGGCAGCATCCTCGCCGTAGTCGAGGAAATGGTTGTTGGCCACGTTCGCCACATACCTACCGCGCATTTCAGGAAAGACGGCCAGAAACTCGGGCAGCCCGCGAAAAGGAACGGGCTTGGGTTCCCACACTTTCCCGCGCCGGGACAGACAACATTCCAGGTTATAACATACGACGTCAGCATCAAAGAACCCGGGAGAGAGTCTGTTGAAGAGGAATGCGGCGCCATGTTGTCGAATGACATCGCCTACCTTACCAGCGAGAGCCACATCGCCCAAGAACAACATCTGGGCTTTGTCCCCATCATCGGAGCCGTCATTCCTGCCGCATTCAATGGTCCAGTCACCCATATCGTCCTGACATCTCAGATATAGCCATCGCTGGGATCGGTGCAACGAGTACGCTGACCCCGCAAGATCCGCGAGTCGGTTGCTGTTCGCAGGGTGCTACGGCTGCGACGCAGACGCCATCGATACGCTCGCATTTCCTTTACGTTCGATGTGCCCTCGCCAGCCAAAATGAGGTACGAACGAAAAGGAGAAGTCCGTTTCTGCCGGAGTTCGTCCGCGCAGGCGCTCATCGTTCGACAGCACCACAACGTTATCCAACTGTATCCCGGATACCAACGGCAACGGATGCGTATCAAAGGACCGGTTCAGCAGAGGCAGCCTTCGGCAATCAAACCCCATGATCTCAGCGCACACCAAATCCACGCAGACCCCGTTGAGCCCGGCGAGCACTACACCGGTCTTCTTGGGCGTCGGGTCCAACGGGCCGTTGCCTTCCCCGCCAATAATCCCATCAACCATGCACAGCATCCGTCTCACTGGGGTATCCCGGAGACGCCCCGTTGAATCGGCATACATGAGTATACGATTCAGGTCGAGAACCATGCGCCAGGTGGTGTCATTGCCATACCAGTTCCCGGAACGTATGGTATCGAGGTTCGTGTCGCCAAACAGACGCTGACCGAGCGCTTTCAGTGGCTTGGCGGTCAGCGTCCGCACCGGTCCCAATAGAGGGAAAAGCCTCCGGAAACAAGCCATCACGGCGCGCTCGGCGCGATGGTGCACGCCGTCATCCGCGAACTGATCCCCTCCCTGCGCCGGCGTGCCCAGCCGGTGATGCGGCAACCAGTTCTTGTTTCCGTTGATGCCCACCAGGTTCTTCAGACACACCGTGATGCCGGTCTTCTTATGGGTCTTGAGTTTGGGCAGATTGATGATGCAATCCGCCGCGAGGATCGTCCCCGACACCAAGTACTCATGGGTGTCCCCGTGGTGGTGCAATTGCAGTTCCGTAGTATCATACTCGGAGCCATAGAATAGGTGTGAGAGGTGGGAGACCTCGCGGAACATCGAGTGACGATTCAAGTCCACCTTCACATAACCAGCCGGGTCGCCGGCGAGCTGGTCATGCCCAACGATCACTCCATCGACTTTCGCGGCCTTCTCCGGCCGAAGATCGTAGACCTCAACGCCGAAGCCCGCGAATCGGGAATAAAACTCCTGGATGCCGTCCAGCCCCGTCATCCGCCGAATGGCGGCAAAATCAGCTTCATTTTGCGGGGCATCGGCGATGATGATGCGGCCCTGCCCCCGGAGGGCTAGGTAGACATAGTCCAAGGCGGCACGAATGATGGAACCATGCGTGATCAGACAATCGTCGTGGCCGGCTTGCGTTTCCCGGAAGTCACGGATGAAGTTCGGTTTCAGAACCACCGTATTGCCAGGGCGGATGATCCGGCCCAGAGGATTCCATTCCGTGCGCCCGTAGTGCTCCTCATCGAGCCTCAGCAGTCGCAATGCCTCTCGCACACCGTCATAGGTTTCATTGGGCTGATCCGCCAGGCCGACCGGCGCGAAGGGATACTCGGGATATGCCTTGCCAGGTGAATAGGGCGGCGCCGAGGGATATCCGCCACATCCGGTGGAAACCGCCACCTCACGCGAAGTCAATGAGGTATTGTCCCGCAAAATGTGCAAATGACCTCTCCGTTCATGCGGTGGGTGTCTGTCTCTGAGAGGAACCAAGAATAGTGTCCCAGAGTCTCACTGTGGCTTGGGTCTCATACCGTAGCGCCGAACGACGGGCGGCCAGAGAGAAGGCTGCCCGCTTTCGTTCATCCAGAAGAAGCTCGACAATACGCTCTGCAAACAACTCGGGGGAACGCCGTGGCACCAGGTAGCCATTTACGCCGTCTTCCACCAAATCGCCGAGATCGCCTACGTCGGAAACGATGGCGGGCAAGCCGCACATCATTGCTTCCATCATCGCGAGAGAGAGCCCTTCCGAATCTGATGTGAGGACGAATATTTTGGAGCGGCGCAACCAGTTCTCCACGTCGTGCTGACGCCCAACGAACTCAACATTGCGCTCAACGCCAATCTGAGCAGACAGCAGACACAGTTCCTCACGCAAGGGGCCATCACCCACAATCACTGCTCTCACTTCTGGAATCCTGTCTGCCACGTTCCTGACTGCCTGCAGGAAGACGTCCATCCGCTTGATGCGAGCCAAGCGACCCGTCAGGATCAGATCAAGCGAAGGCGCCTCGTCAGCTGGCCGGAATCGCTGCGAATCAATGCCCCCGGATACCACATGGATCGCCGTCTGAACTCCCTTGCCGCGGAGGAAAGTGACTGCGCGGGTCCCCATGGTGACGACCGCATCGCATCGCGAGACGATTCCTATGAGCCGCTTCTCTACCAAGGGGTCAGCGATCTTCATTTTCGCAAACGCATGGTCATCAGCGCGGACGCCCCCATCCTGGATTTCCGCCGGCCCTCCCACACAGAAATACATGGAGCGTGCCCCGGCCAGGCGAGCCACGATCGCAGCCGCCATTCCGTTGAACGTTATGTGGAATCCGCCCACGAAATGTGGCCGCTTCCGGATCGCCGACCAGGCAAAGACCAATAACCGCGATACAGCTCCTCCGGCAATCCGCGCGAGCCACTTGGGTGGGTAAATGGCCTCCACCTTGGGCAAAGGGGGAACCGGACTGGAAGAAACCATCCACAGACGCGAACACTCCCGCGAAGCCGCCAACGGGCCAAGGTGAGCCAGAATCCAGTTATCCGCATCAAAGCGACCGGTCAACATGACTTCGCATCCACCATCGCCCACAGTCCGCTGTCGGCGGCCGATCCAGCCGGCAACGCGAACCCCTATGATAGACGCGAGCGTGACCTGTCGCGCAAAAAAGCGACGACACCGCCGCCGACAACGTTGTACGAACGTGGTCCGTGGAGTTGCATGATCTTCCTGGGATATCGACACGGCAGGTGCGACGGCTTCTACGGAGACATCATCGTCACGTATCATACTACTTTTCATATTTCGGGGAACTCCAACAGCGGCCAGAGCAGAGATACGCTTCGCCGACCGGTGTGATCCGGGGGATTCTGCCGGATGTTCTTGGCCTCTCGTCCGTTTATTGTCATGCGCGTTGTTCCCGGGTCGGATACGTAAAAGGTCAAGCCATCCAGGTCCGCCCTGGAAAGGCCCCCGGGGACACGTGCACCCACGCGGGTATTCACAATGATCCTCCGATCCCTCTCCTCTGGAACGCCGTCAAACGCGATCGCGCGGACAGCCCGACGATACCCCAGCAGCCGGCGGGTTGTCGTCACCAGGATATGGCCATCCCGAAATGCCTGTGCCAAACGGCGAAAACCGGCGACCGCCTTCTCGTTGAAGGGGAGCCTCGGATCGTCGATCTTCCCGAAATGGGTGTAGAGAATGCAACTCCCGCCCCGTGCCAGCAGGCGGTCCAACACTGCCTGCGTCAGGACCGCGCCGATAGACCGCCCCTGCTCGCAGGAGCTGACCCCGCCCCAGTGCGGATTGCAGCGCATGAACTCGTACACGGGACGCTGATCCCGCAGCACAGTCGGACGCAAGGTCTCATTCGCTCCATGCATGGCATACTTCGTGTTTCCAACTCGTGCCAGGCCTTGCTTGGTGACCTCCTTGAACCACGTTCGACTTGAGGCAACCGGGTGCTTCCACTGAAAGATCCCCCGCGACCTCGCCGCAACGTCCTGCCCCGTGATGCTCGTCACCCGTCCGCGCCACACGTACTGTATACCGTACGCCGTGGTCAGATCCGCATGGTAGGCCTCGTGCCCCACCTCATCCCCGTGGCCGTGCATAATGAGAGGGTCAAAATTCGTGGCGGCCGTTCCGTGATCCACCCACACATGCAACCGGCAGTCGTGATGCGTCAACTCCTCCAAAGCCCGGCCCGCGTGGGCACGTGTGACAGCCAAGTCACCGTAGGAATGCAAACAATCGATGTGCCCACTGTGGATGAGAGCGCGGACCATAGCGCGGCCCGCGTCATCCGTGTTCCAGTAGGCAAACTGGCCCGACGGCATTTCGAAGTAGATCGAGTTGCCCACCTCCAGCCCCACCCCCGGCCCCATGGCGGTGGTTTCGGCCGTGTTCAGGAACCGCATGATCTCCCCATACACGTGCCGGTCCGGCGTCTCGTCCAGATCGCTACAGATCGCCAGCATGGCTCG
>JALORE010000229.1 GCA_025459125.1 Planctomycetota bacterium
GCCGTCACCGATCTGGCCGGTACGGGCCCCCTCAATGATCGCCTGGAGCGTCCGATCCACGAAATTCTCGTTGACGGCGATCTCCAGGCGGACCTTCTTGAGCAGGTTCACCTCGATGCCGACCCCCCGGTACGACTCGTGGTAGCCCTTCTGCTGGCCGCAACCCAGCGAGTTCGTGACCGACATTTTGAACACCTCGGCCTTGTATAAGGCTTGTTTCACGTCATTGAGCTTGTGCGGTTGAATGTATGCGATAATCAGTTTCATGCTTGCTTCTCCAGAGGCGGGCAGATACCCCGTGTGATTCTTCCGTAGACCGGCGTGGATACGCTATTCCGTGGCGAAGACCTGGAAGCCCGCGTAGGCGTCGTTGCCGTGCTCGCCGATATCAAGACCGCGTAGTTCTTCTTCCCGAGAGACGCGGATGCCGATGGTCGCCCGGAGGATGAGCCAGGTTACCGCCGCGGCCGCGAAGACGAACACCGCCACGCTGATCACGGCCGCCAGTTGGGCGCCCAGCAGCTTGAAGCCGCCCCCGAAGAAGAGGCCATTGCCGGTGGCGGTGCCGGTGATCTTGTCCTGGGCAAAAAGGCCCACGCAGATCGTGCCGAACACACCGTTGACCAGGTGAACCGAAAGGGCGCCGACCGGGTCGTCAAGGTGCAGCCGGTCGAACATCATCACGGCCAGCACGACGAGCACGCCGGCGATCGCGCCGATCAGCAGCGAGGTGCCCACGCCCACGAACGCACACGGAGCGGTGATCGCCACCAGTCCGGCCAGGCAGCCGTTGAGGGTCATTCCCAGGTCAGGCTTGCCCATCAGGAGCCACGAGGCAATCGTCGCGGTCATGATGCCAGCGGCGGCCGCCGTGTTGGTCGTTACGGCCACGTGCCCGATGGCGTTGGGATCGGCGGCCATCGTCGAGCCGGGGTTGAAGCCGAACCAACCAAACCACAGCACGAACGTGCCAAGGGTCGCCAGTCCCAGGTTGTGGCCTGGAATCGCCTTGATATTGCCATTGTCGAACTTGCCGATTCGGGGTCCCAGAAGGATCACGCCCGCCAGGGCGGACCACCCGCCGACGCTGTGGACGACTGTCGAGCCCGCGAAGTCGAACATCCCCAGCTTGGCCAGCCAGCCGCCGCCCCAGACCCAGTGCCCGATAACCGGGTAAATGAACATCGCCATGGCGAACGAGAAGAGGATAAAGGACACGTACTTGATCCGCTCGCAGACGGCGCCGGAGACAATGGTTGCCGCCGTGCCGCAGAAGACGAGTTGGAAGAAGAACTTCGCCCAGAAAGGCACGCCCGTCCAGGAGATGGCGGAGTACACGCCTTTATACGCCTCGCCCGTGGCCGGGGAATTGTCGGCGCCGCTCGCGAAGAATAGTCCCTTGAGACCGATCCAGCCGCTTCCGTCGCCAAACATCAGCCCCCACCCCAGAATCAGGAAGCCCAGGGACGAAACTGCAAACACAATGAAATTCTTCGACATGATGTTGACGCAGTTCTTCGCCCGGGCGAATCCGGACTCGACGGCGGCAAACCCCAGGTTCATGAAGAACACCAGCATCGCCGTGATCAGCACCCACATCGTGTCGACAACCACTTTTACATTTGGATCCATCAGTGCCACTCCTAATCAACCAGGAACTGCGCCGACGCGGCGCAAAATCGTTGCCAACCTCTGTCGCAGGCTCCCGCGCGAGAACCTGCTATCCTTGAAGGCGCCGCCCTCGAGCGGCCGCACTCTGCTTGCCGTGGGGCTCTCTGGGCCCATGCCCGGCAGGTTTGCCTCCCCAAGTCATGCACCCTTGTGCCGACCCGCCGAGATGGATGGCCAGTGAGCCCCGAAACCCTTTCAGTTCTGTTGTTCTGCCCCTGCTCATAATTTCCTGTGACCTACCCTTCTTATCTTCATCTGATCTGATTCGCATCCTGTCATCTTTCGTGCTCCCGTGCAGTGTCCTGCACCGACTGGGGGAGTCAAACCACCGCTCCATCGACTGGCCCCGGTCCCGTCGGCACGCCGGACCGTCTACCGCCGTGCCTCAGAAGCTGTACGATGCGCCGACGCCGCCCCAGAAGTTGTCACTCTTACCGGTCGACGCACGGATATCGTCGTCGATCATGATGGAGTACCCGATGCTCGGCTTGATGGTCAGCTTGCCCACGCTGATCGGAAGCCCTGCCGTGAGCGTCAGGTCGTTGATCGCGCCATCGTCCACTCCAAAGTAGAACTCATTGTAGTTATCGGTCGCATATCCGAGGCTTGCGCCCACCTGTGCGTTGCAGTAGCAGTCCTCCCGCCATTCCTTGATCTTCTCGATCGTATGCCCGACGGAAAACAGGATGTAGCTACCGTCCGCCTCGTCGAAGTCATAGAACCACTTCACCGCGGGCGAAAGGAACAAGCCGGCCGTGAGTCCGCCGTACACTTCGCTCGTTGCCTCCCAGGGCGTATTCGGGAAGTCGTAGTAGATTAGGCCGACCGAGTAGCCCAGCGTCTCCTGACCTGGAAACTTGTTGCTGTAGTCCACGGTGTAGTCGACCTCGCTGAACTCCCAGTCGTCGACGAAGTCACCGGTGAGGTCCACGTTGCCCCAGATCGAGCCGGTAAGTCCCTTGTATCCGACGCTGGCGCTGGGCTGGAGCACCCAGTCATCGACCACGTTCTGCCCGCGCCAGATGTACTTGCTGAATAGATCAGCCCCCACGCTGGCCGTCACGTCATCGCCGGCCATCGTTACCGGCGCACTGCCCAGCATGACGGCGATCACATACCGTATGACTCTGTCTCTCTGCATCATGGCCACACTCCTGTCTGCAAATCGCTCTTTAGACTCCGGTGACGACTCTACGGATCCGCATCCCTGCCGGAAAACAGGCAGATGCGGTCCACATGGCTTCTGCAATTGCCGTGCCAGAACATGTCCGGGTGCCACAATTGCCACAAAACCATTCTCTAAAAGGGATTAGAGTGAACTCGCCACAATAGGTCGGATGGGAACAGTGTCTACATAAGTGTAGACATGTGCTTTTTCGTCTACTTTTGTGTAGTTGAATACCAAGTGGGGGGTGACAAGATCCGGCCCTGTGTTCGAGGGCGATCTCTGCGCGGACCACACCAGGGTCGAAACGCGGGCAGGTAGGTAACCACAACGGCCGCAGCCGTCGTGGGGAGTGACGCTGCGTGACTATGTAGCCAGAGAGCCCGTGGACTCAGTGTCTGGTGATGCCTCGGCAATTGTGGATGAAGAAGGGCAGAGCTTCTCGGGCGAACCATTGCGGATCCCACCGGCTGTTGTTGACCAGGTACTTGTAGCAGTCCTTCAGCACATAGGCTTCGGCTGCGTGCTTCTCAAAATCCTCGACAACTACGGTGTGAGTCTGTCGGTCGTAGGCATCACCCTCGAAGGCGTCGAGCCGGCTCAGGTCCTCGTCACTGACGCCGAAGTAGACGAAACCGTCCACCCAGTCGCTGCTGTGGGATTTGAAAATGACGGGATAGACGTCGGCGTGAACGCTCCGACGGGTGAACCCCTGCAGACGCGCAGGCCGCTTCACGTAGTCGCCACGCACGAGTTGCGACCAGACCTCCCCGAACATGAGTGATCCATAGGTGAACAGTTTCATGTAGCCTGCCCTGCAAGGACGTTTCGCCGGCAGAGACTGTCCGTGATCGGCCTACTTTGCAGATCCCATGCCGAGGGGCACGATGAGCCGTGAAATCACAACTCACGCCAACGCAGTCGGTTGCGGCCGACTCGTGGCTGCACGGTAGCCTCCCGGGCCAACACATTTGCAGAATGCGATCCTGTCGTCTACAATTTGGTATGCGACGCCTCGCCCGAGATGTTTGTCGGGCCGCCGTCACGGAAGGTCTTGATTTCCGCGTTCGGCTTGCTGTCAAGCTACGGGCGAGGTTCTGCCCGTCCCTGCCTTTGCCCGGACGAAGCGAACGACACTCCATACATGCGCCTGGGAGCAGGTTGGCGTACGAACAACCAAACACCGTGGTCAGATCTGCCTGGGCTGGATGCCGTACTTCCTGATCCTGTAGCCGAGCATGCGCGTGGTGATGCCCAACTCCACCGCAGCCCTGCGTTGCTGACCGCCACAATTCCTCAGGGCGTTTACGATCAACTCACGCTCCATGTTGGCGATGATCTCCGGGAACGAGGACTGGGCATGCCTCTCGTCTTTGTCGATCATCCGGAGGGACGGGGGCAGGTGCTCGGCGCGAATCATATCCTCCTCGCAGACCAGGACCGCGCGCTCCATGCAGTTCTCCAACTCGCGCACGTTGCCAGGCCAGTGGTAGCACATGAGCGCCTCTATCGCCGACGTGGAGATCCCCGCGATCGGCTTGCCGGTCCCGCGCAGCAAGCGCCGCAGGAAGTGATTCGCCAGCAGCAGGATGTCCTCTCGTCGCTCCCGCAATGGCGGCAGGCAGAGGGGGAACATGTTGACGTTATGAAGAAGATCGGGAAGAGCCCCCCCCGCGGCGATCTGATGCTCAAGGTTCTTGTGCGTAGCGGCGATTACGCGAACGTTGGCCTTGATCGTCTCACTGCCACCGACGCGCTCGAATTCCTGGGACTGGATCACGCGCAGCAGTTTCACCTGGAGGCTGGGAGGGAAGTCGCCGATCTCGTCCAGGAAGATGGTGCCGCCGCGGGCCCGCTCGAACCAGCCGAGCTTTCGCTCGACGGCGCCGGCGAAAGCCCCTTTTTCATGGCCAAAGAGTTCGCTGTCGAGCAACGTCCCCGGCAGGGTCAGGCAGTTGACCCGGATGAACGGTTTGTCGGCTCGCACGCCGCCGCAATGGATGGCATGGGCGACGAAGTTCCTTCCAGTGCCGCATTCACCACGGATCAGCACGGCCGTGCTACCGGCGGCCGCCTGCCGCATGCCTCGAAATACCTGCTGCATCGCGGGACTGCGACCCACCGTGTTGTCTACGGCGAACCGTGTCCTGATCTCCTGCCTCAGCTGCGCATTCTCGGCGCGCAAGGACGCCTGTTCCAACTCTGCCACGTTGTTCAGCTTGATCGCCTGGGCCACCAGCGTTGCGACGACGTTCAAGAGCCGCAGCGTTGGATCGACGCTCTTTCCCCGCGCGGCCTGATGGTCCACGCTCAAGGCTCCCACCGTCCGCCCCTCTAATCTGATCGGCACACAGAACGCTACGACCTTCTTACTGCGCTCTATGTCCCTCACCTTGCTCTTGTGGAAGAATCGTGGCTCCCCCGAGGTGTCGGACACGACGATCGGCTCACCCGTCTGTAGAACCTGCCCGATGATCCGCGCGCCGAAGTTGTCGCTGCACTGGTTCTTCGGCCGCGCGCCCGGTCCGGGCGCCCCCTCGACGCGGATGGTCGCGGCGCCCGGGTTCGGCAGCACAATCGTCCCGCGCTGGAACCCCAAGTGTGCATCCAATGCGACCAAGATGTGCTTGAGCGTCTCTTTCAGGTTCAGCGACATCGCGATTGAACTGGCGAGATCGCTGAGAAGTTGCATCTCTGTCGCAAGTGTTGCCTTCACCGCGCCTTCTCCATCGATCCCAGAAGATCTCGGTGAGCAGATCGGTCGGCCGCATCGCACAATCTAAAACAACGCACATCGACCCCCATACCAGATGTTGATCGTCGCTGGCCACGGAGGCAGAGCCGAACGTTCTTCGTGCCACACGTCGGAGCGAACTCCTTCGCCACGTCGTCGGCCTGCCCCTCATCGCAGAAGACACCCGCCGCCACGCCGAAGAGTCAGCCCATTGCAGCCCGCGCCGAAACCCAACTGAAGCCAGCCCGGATACCCTGTGCAAACGACGTGCCAAGAATGAACGGTTCGGTCAGGCTATCCGCAAGCCCTTTCGCTCCAACAGCTTGCGGCCCATTCCCGGCCAAAGACCGTTCCTGACATCGCCGACATAAATGTTGAGAGGGCCTCGCATGGCTCCAATTCTGCAATTTGCCCGCCCGCGTACTGCACGGAGGAGAAATCCTCCACAGATCTTGTAGAATCCGTCCTGCGGCTCTGTTGCGAATGCGGTTGGCCAAGAATACAATGGGGGACTGGTGCTCGCCGGCGCCCTCTGGCGGTCATTTGGGGACGGGGCAGCAAAGGAGCAACCACAAAAGGACGGTCATAGCGGACGCAGCGTCATCTGCGGTGACCGATTGTCCAACAGTCTTGATGGAAAGGAGTGTGCCTCATGAAGTCATTCTTTGGCGAAGGATGGTCGGGGATGTTGGCCTTGATCCCGTTGGTGGGCTTGGCGATGGCGGGAAAGACACCGGAATCCTCAGCGCCGCCAAGTCCTTCGGGCGGCGCATCGGCGTTCCAACTACCGCCCTTGCCCTATGGCCAGGAGGCCCTGGCCCCTCACATCTCCGCCCAAACCGTGAGCTTTCACTACGGCAAGCACCACCAGACCTACGTGGACAACCTGAACAAACTGGTAGCCGGCACGCCTTGGGCGGGACAGCCTCTGGAGAAGGTCATTCGGGAAAGCGCAGGCGCGGCAGACAAGGCCGCCATTTTCAACAATGCGGCCCAGGTCTGGAATCACACCTTCTTCTGGCAGAGCATGAAGCCGGGCGGTGGCGGCAAGCCCACGGGCCCGCTCATGGGACTGATGGAGAAGTCCTTTGGGAGTTTCGAGGCATTCAAGAAGAGTTTCACCGATACCGCTCTGGCGCAGTTTGGCAGCGGCTGGGCTTGGCTGGTGCAGGACGGCAACCAGTTGAAGATCGTGAAGACGCCCAACGCCGATACGCCGATGGTGCAGGGGCAGACAGCGCTTCTGACCTGTGACGTTTGGGAGCACGCCTACTACCTCGACTACCAGAACCGCCGCAAGGACTTTGTCCAGGCTTTTCTGGATCATCTGGCCAACTGGGAATTCGCCGCGTCGCAGTTGAAGTGAGGCGTCCGCAGGGCAAGCAGAAGAGTGGGTGTGAAGGATCAGTGACTCCCAGGCCCGTATTGCGACTTCGCTTGTTGTCTGCGGCCGCTCGACCGTGGCACGGGCGACTCGCCGGGGATGTGTGTGATCGATCAGCATGAGTAGAGAGCTCTACCCTGCCGTCAGGTTCTTCCCGGGCAGACGGGCTCCAGTAGGACAGGGTGATGTCCGAGGACTTGGAGCTATGAGCATCTGTTCACATTGCATGGAGGCCTTCCTCCGGGCCCACAACGCCAGGAATTCGGGCCTGCGACGGGAGCATGGTGGCTTCGACAATAGCGATGACTTTCTCCAACGCGAGGCGCAGCGCGTGATTGAAGAGAGGAAGACCCTCGCGCTGGAAGGACTTGTCGGCGGCCTCGACTGCATCATCATCAACACGGAACCCCCCAGGCAAGGCGCCGCAGTGGAAGAGATCCTGGCGTATACGGGGTTCGATGTCAGGGAGGCTTTTGAGGACTCAGAAGCCACGACGTGCGTGCTGGGAGCATCCGATTCGCCGCGTTGCCTCGTCCGAGCGAGAAAGACAGCGTCTCCTTTTGCGGACATGGGAGTCTTTCCCAAGACCCGAGGCCTGCCCAACACTCGGCTGGAGACCCTCGTGTTCGAGGTTATGGACCTGAACCAGTACGTCGCCATCCAGAAGAGAAGAGGGGTCGCTTTTCTGTCCGACGACATCATCCGCCGCGGCGGCTACTCCTTCATGCAGACCGTCCCCTCTGTGTTCAGTGGGGTGTCATTCGGGTTCATTCAGTGGTCCGGTCCGGGAAGGGAATACGCATCCGCCGGGAGCAGGCGTCTGGATTGGACGTTTCGAAAGCCGCAGGATCCGCTCCTTTCCCACATCAAGGAACTGGACCACGCGGCGGTTCGGGTCGAGGCCAGAGACCGCGATCCGGGGATTATCGAGTTCCTGCATCTGACCAACCACCGGTTCGAATTTGCCATATACGTGGAGGCTCTGAACTCCATCACGAACGTGGCCCGACTGCCCGGGAGCCAATTTGCGATGGTGTTCACCTCGGGCATTCGTCCCTACGTTGATGACGAGACCTCGGGGCCCACCGAGAAATTTGTGCACAGCTATGGCACGAGAGTCCACCACATCGCCTTTCGAACGGAGAACATCGAGGCGACGGTCGCCGCCCTGAAGGACAACGGAATGGAGTTTCTGCTGGATCTGGTCGGTTCTGAGGACGAGGGGCTCAAACAGATCTTCTCGGTTCCCTCTGCCAACACGCTCCTCGTCAACGAGTACATCCACCGCTATGGGAACTTCGAAGGTTTCTTCACGAAACGAAACGTGACACTTCTGACCGCTGCCACGAACAAACAGTGAGATAATCACGGCGTCTGCGAGCCCAGCCAATCGGAATGACGTTGCTCATCTTCAGCCAGTCTGAGCCAGAAGTCTTTGAGCGAGGGGACCAGCGCAAGACACTCAACCGCACCATTGTCTTTCTTGACAACGATTCTTATCTGCGTATTATTCCCATCCATGACGGCATCGATGAAAGTCAGTCCGGACGACGTGGCGCGTCGCGTCGCGCAGTTTAGGGCAACCGCGAAAGACGCGGGCCTCAAACTCACGCACCAGCGTCTGGAGATCTTCCGTGAGGTCGCCTCCAGCTTGGCACACCCGGATGCCGAGACGGTCTTCCGGGCCGTGCACGCACGGCTGCCGACGGTGTCCCTTGACACCGTCTATCGCACGCTTTGGATGCTGAACGATCTGGGTCTGATTTCCACGCTTGGCCCTCGCCGCGAGAGTGTTCGCTTCGATGCCAACCCCGAGGAACATCACCACTACGTTTGCGTTCGGTGCGGGATGGCAATGGATTTCGAGAGCGCCGCTCTTCCCGCGCTGCGTTTGCCGGATGCTGTCAGGGAGCTGGGGAGCGTCCTTTCGACGCACATCGAGGTTCGGGGCATTTGTGAACATTGTGCGAGAAAGACAGAGGATAAGACGGTTTCACGATTCGCTTTCAGGCCGAAGGGTCGGAAAGGACAAAGCCATGGCTGAAAAGAGCAAGACAGACAAGAAGCCGCTGACGACAGTCAAACACACGGCCAGTAGAGGCACGTCGAACCAAGACTGGTGGCCCAAGCAGCTGAACCTCAAGATCCTGCATCAGCACTCGCCGCTGTCCGACCCCATGGGCAAGGGCTTCGACTACGCCAAGGAGTTCAAGAGCCTCGACTTGGCGGCCATGAAGAAGGACCTGCGGGCGCTGATGACTGACTCGCAGGACTTGTGGCCGGCGGAGTTCGGCCACTATGGCCCCTTGTTCATTCGCATGGCCTGGCACAGCGCCGGCACATACCGCACGGGCGACGGTCGCGGCGGCGCCGGTGCCGGCCAGCAGCGCTTTGCGCCCCTCAACAGTTAGCCCGATAACGCGGACCTCGACAAGGCGCGCCGACTGCTTTGGCGGATCAAACAGAAGTACGGCAGGAGGATCTCCTGGGCCGACCTGATCATTCTGGCGGGCAACGTCGCCCTGGAGTCGATGGGACTCAAGACCTTCGGCTTCGCCGGCGGTCGTGAGGACGTCTGGGAGCCCGAGGAAGACGTCTACTGGGGTTCGGAGAAGAAGTGGTTGATCGCAGCATGACCGTCGTATCCTACTAGCACTGGTTGCTGGACGTGGACCCCAAACTGGGGACGTTTAGACAACAAAGCCCACGTCCAGAAACAGGAGGACCAGAAATATGCAAGCTACCGCATTTCGCGTCATTCTGGCAGTTGTCTTCCTTGTGGCGGCGCGACTGGCGGCCCGGCAGGAGGAACCTACGGTACGACAGGCCGATAGACTGGCGACGGCCAAACGGCCCATGACCAAGAAGGAGCAGTTGGGCAAAGAGCTCTTCTTGGACAAGGGTCTCTCCACACCACCGGGACAGGCGTGTGCCCATTGTCATGATGCCCAGACCGGTTTCAGTGAGCCGGATCGTGACCTTCCGGTCTCCCGCGGCGTGTACCCGGACCGCTTTGGCAACCGCAATGACTTGACTGCTGCCTATGCCGCGTTCAGCCCGCGACTCCACTATGACCCCGAGGAGCGTCACTACGTGGGAGGATTGTTCTGGGACGGGCGAGCGGCCACTCTGGAAGAACAGGCCAAAGGCCCATTTCTCAATCCTCTCGAGATGGCGAATCCGAATGCGGTGGCGGTCATCGCCAAGGTCCAGCATTCACCTTATGCCGACCTTTTCCAGGAGGTGTTCGGTCCGGAGGCGTTTGCCGACCCGAATCGGGCGTATGACTTCGTAGCGGAAGCGATTGCGGCTTATGAACGCACCTACGAACTGAATCCATTCAACTCCAAGTATGACTTCTTTCTGCAAGGAAAGACGAAGTTGACGGACCAGGAGATGCGAGGGCTAGCCTTGTTCGAGAACGATAAGAAAGGCCGCTGCGCGGAATGTCACCCGGATCGGTCCGGTTCCAATGGTGAGCCCCCGCTGTTCACGGATTTCACCTACGACAACCTTGGTGTGCCGAAGAACCCGGAGAATCCATACTACTACTTGTCGAAGTCGCTGAATCCCGACGGCACGAAGTTCGTGGACCTGGGTCTCGGCGGTGTCGTGAAGAAACCTGAGGAAAACGGCAAGTTCAGAGTCCCGACCCTCCGAAACGCCGCCGTGACGGCTCCCTACATGCACAACGGCATCTTCAAGACACTGCGCCAGGTGGTGGTATTCTACAACACACGGGATGTCGGCCCGTGGCCGGCGCCGGAAGTGCCTCAGAACGTCAACCGCGAGGAATTGGGCAACCTTGGTCTGACCGAGCAGGAGGTCGATGACATTGTCGCATTCCTCCACACGCTGACGGACGGCTATGACACCAAGGGAGATTCTCGTTGACTGGGGGCGAACGACGTGCGAGAAGACATCAGGACCGCGGCGTGGTTCACTTGTCTGATGATTGCCTGAACTGAAGGGCGCACATAGGCAGGTGTTGGGCTTCGGTCGTCTCAAGCGCCCGCTGGCCGAATCAGCGTATCGTGTGGAAAAGGAG
>JALORE010000230.1 GCA_025459125.1 Planctomycetota bacterium
GACCTGGAGGTCTTCATGACCTATTACGAGAAGGAGAACCCCCCGGCACAGCCGTAACATACACTTCTCACGTGGCACCAGGAAGAAGGGCCGGCGCACGACAGAAGCGCCGGCCCTTTCTGGGGACGACAGGGACACTCCGGCCATTGCCGCGTTCCTGCCCCGAAGACGCGAAGGTGGCTGTGTATTTACGGGGCCAGGGCCGCGCGGATGCTGGCGGCCACCTGCTCGGCCAGCAGGCGCGAGCCCTCTTCGGTGAAGTGGACGTTCTTCGGCCGCTGGATCGTGGCGAGTCGGGGCAGGGCGAAGGCGTGGAGGTCGTTCACGCGGACGCGGTGCTTCTTCATGATGGGCAGGGCGGCCTGATTGTACCGCGCGGCGTCGTCTTTGATCCGGCCCGCCGAGCCGTCCGGGACCGGAGTCGTCGTGGCGAAGATCAGCCGGGCCCCGGTCTTCTTGAGCCGCCGCACGATCTGCTCCAGGTTGCGGGCATACTCAGCGACGGGAATCTGCTGCGTGCCCACGTCGGGCGAGACGAGGGCGCCCTTGGCATCCATGTACTTGAGGTCGTGCAGGCCGTGGTTGAAATGGATCACGTCCCAGGGCGTATCCCCCAGCCAGGCGTCGAGTTGCGCCAGGCCGTGGCGGGTGTGGGCCGCGTTGCCGGGATTGTGGACGACCTCGGCCTGGCCGGCGAGAAGCTGCCGGGTCGGCTCGAAGTAACCGATCGAGATGGAGTCGCCGATGATCAGGACCCGGGGCGTGTGGCCGTCCTTCGCCTGTGAGCCGCCGGTCGCACAACCGGACAGGAAGATCGGGAGAATCGTCAAGGACGACAGCCAGGCAGCACTTCTTGTTCTCATACCGGGATACCTCCTTTTACTTTGCAGGTTGACGGGATCGCAGCACGGCGATGATCTTCTTATTGGCCGCCGGGAAGGCGTAGCGCCCCAGGTCGCCCGGGCGCACCCATTTGAAATCCGCACAAGCAATACAACGCGGCGTGCCGGAGACGTAGGTGCACTCGAAGGCGTGGAGACGCACGTGGAAGTGTGAGTAGGCGTGGTCCACAACCGCGAGCGGGCGGCCGACCCGGACCGTGATGGCCAGCTCCTCGCGAACTTCCCGCCGGACGGCGGCTGGGAGGGACTCGCCCCGTTGTTTCTTGCCGCCCGGGAATTCCCAGAGGCCGCCCAGCAGTCCTTCCGGTTGGCGTTTATCGATCAGGATGCGGCCGCGATGGTAGATCACGCCGACCGCGACCACGTAGTGGGGCAGCCGCTTCTTCGGCACGCGGGTGGGCAGCAGGTCCTGCTCGTGGTGGAGCCGGGCCTCGCAGACGCGCTCCACCGGACACACGTGACAACGCGGCCCGCGCGGCAGGCAGACCTCGGCCCCGAGCTCCATCAGGGCCTGATTGAACTGGCCGGGGCGCTGGGCAGGCACCAGCTCCTGCGCGATCGACCAGAGCCGCTCCCGGATGGCGGTGTCCTTCGGGCTGCCGTGGAGGCGGAAGATCCGGCACAGAACGCGGGCCACGTTGCCGTCCACCAGCGGCTCGCGCCGGTCGAAGGCGATACTGGCAATGGCGCCCGCGGTGTAACGGCCGATGCCGGGCAAGGTCAGCAGTTCCTCCCGGGATGAGGGCAACCGTCCGCCCCAGCGGCTGACGATCTCCTGCGCGGCCCGCTGCAGACTCCGGGCCCGCGCATAATAACCCAGGCCCTCCCAGAGCTTGAGCACGGTGTCCAGACGGGCGCGGGCGAGACTCGCGACCGTCGGGAAGCGTGCCAGGAATCGTTCGTAATACGGCGCGACCGCCTCGACTCGTGTCTGCTGCAGCATGATCTCGGAGATCCAGACAGCGTAGGGATCGTTCGTCCGCCGCCAGGGCAGGTCCCGCGCATTGGCGGCGAACCAGTCCCGCAGGGTGTTCTGGATGAAAGCGTGTCGTTCCTGTCGCTTCATGCCGGGGCGGGCGATCCAATCGGGTCTTTCTTGCGGTACACCATGCCCTCGAACTTGGCGATCAGCGCGCCGGCATCGTCGGTTACCTGGATCGAGTAGGTCGCCAATTTGGGATTGCGGGACACCTCGACCGCTTCGGCATACAGCGTGCCCTGCGTCCCCGCCTTGACGAACCAGATGCTGGCGTTGATCGCCACGGCCACCGTGCCGTGGGAGTTGGAGGCCGCGGCGAACGCGAGGTCCGCCAGCGTGAAGATGGCCCCGCCGTGCACGAGGTTCACGCCGTTGCGGTGGGAATCCGTGATGGCCATCTTCGCTTTCGCCCGTCCCGGGCCGATCTCCAGCAGCTCGATCCCGCTGTGCCGGGCGAACCGGTCGTTCTTGAAGAAGTCCCAAATCGCCTGCATGGTCAACCCATTCCTATTTACGATTTGTGATTTACGATCTATGATCTGGCCGGCCGCCATCGCGGCCTCAATCGGTAAATGATAAATCAAAAATCGTAAATCGTAAATCAGGATGGTCATCGACTTTCACACGCATGCTTTTCCGGACGCGCTGGCGCCGCGGGCGATGCAGGCGCTGCTGGCCGAGGCGCCGGGCATCCGGGCCTACCTCGACGGGACCGTGGCCGATCTGCTGCGGTCGATGGATGCCGCGGGCATCGAGACGAGCGTCGTCTGCTGCATTGCGACCAAGCCGGAGCAGTTCGAGCCGATTCTGAAATGGTGCACCGCCATCCGCTCGGACCGGCTGATTCCCTTCCCGTCGGTGCATCCGGCCGACCCCGCCTGCCTCGACCGGATTCGGCAGATCGAGGAGGAGGGCTTCCGCGGGATCAAACTGCATCCGTTTTACCAGGATTTCTTGGCGGACGAGGACCGGATGTTCCTCTTCTACGAAGAAGTGGCCCAGCGGAATCTTCTTCTCGTCATGCACACCGGGTACGACATCGCGTTTCCCCGCCTCCGGCGGGCCGACCCGCAGAAACTGCTGGCGATTGCCGAGGCTTTCCCGGAACTCAGACTTGTCACGACGCACCTGGGGGCCTGGCAACAATGGGACGAGGTATGCCGATACCTTCTGGGACGCAGAATCTACATGGAGATCTCCTTCGCACTGGAGGAACTCGGTCCCGAGAAGGCCCGGGAGATGATCCTGGCCCATCCGGAGGGGTACCTTCTCTTCGGAACCGACTCCCCGTGGACGGACCAGGCGGGCACGCTTGGACTGCTTCAAAATCTGCACTTGCCGCAAAAAAAACTTGCGCCGATTCTGGCACAGAACGCGCAGGGATTGCTGGGCCGGGCGTGAGCCGGCGCGAGAGCCGGGAACGGTGTTAATGTTTTTGGCAACAAGGACTTACGTCCCGCCAACCGGCGGGGCAAGCCGGCTGGGCGGGTCGGTCGGATGCCGGGACGCGCCCTTGACCCTCCGGCGGTCACGAGTGAATTTTGGCGTATTGTCCCAAAACGTGCTTTCTTTTTGTACTGATTTCGCGCATTATCTTCCGATTAAATTGGTTGGAGGTTCGTTACGCCCGCAAACTGCGTGACGAATCGCAGGTCCAAACCCGGGGAGTGTGAGAAGAGGTCGGGCTGCGCCGGCGGCGCGGCAGGAGATCGGCCTCGGGCTTGGGTCCGGTAGTGCAAGACGACGGATGTGAGAGAACAAGAGCATCGTAAGCGGTGTGACCTGGGATCGAAGGGGAGAATGAGAATTGGCGCAGCCGGTGGAATCGTCGGTTCCGGGGCTGTGTTCCGCTCCGCGTTCTATCTGTCTCACCGTATGGCAAAAGAGGCCGGAATGCCCCGCGAAGTGCGGACTTCCTGAGCGGCGGTCGCGGCCGGTTTCACCCATCACTCCAGGAGGTTAAAGGAGAAACAGATGAAGCAGCACATGTGGAAAGCCGGGTTGATCGTGGCCCTCGTGACAGCAGTCGCCGGCTCGGCGGCGTTGGCCGCCGCGGCATCCGCACCGGCCAAGCCGGCGGCGCCGACGCACCAGGAATTGTTCTGGCCGGAGCTGTGGCAGACTCTTCACCATCCTGCACCCTTCCTGGACATGGGACTGGATCACCGGTTCCGGATCGAAGCCGGCGACAACTGGTTGACCCTGAACAACGACAACGAGAGCACCGATGACTGGCTGTATCAGCGGTACCGCACACGCTGGTGGACGAAATGGACCGTGAACGACGACATCAACTTCAACACGCGCCTCGTCTGGGAATTCCGCACCTGGGAAGAGCCGGACCAGAGAACGCAAATCCTGAATCCGTTCGCCGTCCCGCCGGGGACACGGCGCGAGACCGTGCGGGAAGGCAACGCCGATGAGGCCCTCCTCGACTGGTTCAATGTCAACATCCGCAACATCGGCGGTATGCCCCTGAGCGCGACCCTGGGCCGCCAGGACATGATGTTCGGGGTCGGCTGGCTGGTCCTCGATGGGACGCCGAACGATGGCTCGCGCACGATCGGGGCCTTCAACGCCGCCCGGTTCACCTATGACTGGGGGGACAAGAATACCAAGATCGATGCCGTCTACGTGAACCAGCAGGCGCACAACGAGGACATTTTCAAGCCGATCGACGACCAGCACCGCGGGATCACCTCGCAGGATGAGAACGCCGCCATCCTGTACCTGACCAACACGACCTGGAAGCCGGTGCAACTGGAAGGCTTCTTCATTTACCGCAACGACAATCCGATCGACGAGCAGTTGGTCAACTTCCCGTACGGCTGGAGCCGCAAGGCCGAGATCTACACCTTCGGTGCCGCCCTCGCCGGCATGGCCGGGGAGCACTGGAAGTACCGCACGGAAGGCGCCATCCAGAGAGGCGATCGGAGCGCCGCGCTGAGCGCGTCGGACTTCTTCTCGATGCATGCGGTGGGGCCGCAGCGCGGCCTCGAGGCCTACGGCATGCTGTCCACCCTCGAATATCAGTTCAAGGATCCGCACGACCATGCCACGCACCTGACGTACGAGTATGCCTCGGGCGACGATCCCGACACGCCCGGCGTGGATGAGCAGTTCGACCTGCTCTGGGGTGAGTGGCCGCGCTGGAGCGAGTTGCTCATCTACACCTATGGCTACGAGACCGAGATCTCCAATACGACGAACCTGCACCGCCTGAACGTGGGACACCGGTTCAACCTCACGTCCAAGTGGTCGATGACGGCGGACTACCACGTTCTCTGGGCCGCGCAGAACACCCCCGCGACCGATCCGGCACGGAGACTGAGGACCTCGAGCAATGAGCGGTTCCGTGGGCAGCTCTTGACCAGCTGGCTGAAGTACAAGTTCAGCGACCAGATGTACGGCCACATCCTGGGCGAGTACTTCATCAACGGCGACAGCTACTACGTGTCGCCCAGCGACGACAACGCCTACTTCCTGCGGTTCAACTTCGAGTACATCTTCTGACGGTCCCATCTGGGGTCGGAACGAGGGCAGAACACCAAGTCCCCGGGGAAACCCGGGGACTTTTTTCTTGGCCCAACTTCTTGAATCCCCCGGCCCGACCCGTATAATGAATCCCCTATGGTTAAGGCAAAGACATCCAATCAGGCGTTGTTGTCGGGAAACGAAGCATTATCCTACGGGGCTTACGAGGCGGGATTGAGCGTGGCCTGCGCCTATCCGGGCACGCCCTCGACCGAGATCCTGGAAACGCTCGCGCAGTTTCCGGATGTCGACGCCCAGTGGTCGGTCAACGAGAAGGTGGCCTTCGAGGTGGCGCTCGGGGCGGCGATCGCCGGCGCCCGCAGCCTGTTCGCGTGCAAGCACGTCGGGCTGAACGTTGCGATGGACCCGCTGATGACGGCCTCGTACACCGGCATCCTGGCCGGGTTTGTCGTGGTCGTCGCCGACGACCCCGGCATGCATTCCTCGCAGAATGAGCAGGACACCCGCTGGGTCGCCCTCTACTCCAAGCTGCCGATGCTCGAGCCGGCCAGCCCCGCGGAGGCCCGGGAGTACGTGCAGGAGGCCTTCAAGATCAGCGAGAAATACGATACGCCCGTGCTCCTGCGCATGACGACGCGCGTGGCGCATACGAAGGAGAACGTGGTCCTCGGGGAGCGCCGGGTGCCGCCCCGGCCCGAGTTCGAGCGGAACATCCCCAAGTACGTCATGGTCCCGGGCAACGCCTACCAGCGGCACATCCTCGTGGAGAAGCGTCTCGGGCAACTGCAGGCCCTGTCGGAGCGGACGCGCCTCAATCGCGTCGAGAAGGGCGACGGCCGGCTGGGGTTCGTCACGTCGAGCGTCGCGTACCAGTACCTCAAGGAGAACTACCCCGACGCGTCCTACCTGAAGCTGGGCATGACCTACCCGTTCTGCGACGAGAAGATCAGGGCGTTCGCCAAGACCGTCAAGAAGCTGGTCGTCGTGGAAGAGCTCGATCCGTTCCTGGAAGAGCACATCAAGGCGCTCGGGGTCAAGGTTCACGCCAAGGACCCGTCGTTCCGCATCGGGGAGCTGACGCCCGAGTTGATCGGGCCGCTGGTCGCCGGCGAGGTCAAGCAGGAAGTCCGGACGCCCAAGCGCAAGCCGCGGCTGTGTCCGGAATGCCCGCACTGGGCGACCTTCGCGGCGCTCAAGAAGCTGGACCTCTACGTCGCGGGCGACATCGGCTGCTACACGCTGGCCTGCCTGCCGCCCCTGTCGGCACTCCATTCCTGCCTGTGCATGGGCGCGGGTGTGACGTTCAACGAGGGTTGGCACAAGGGCGCGCCCGGCAAGAAGATCGTGGGCGTCCTGGGCGATTCGACCTTTGTGCACTCGGGCATCACCGGGCTCATCAACGCTGCCTACAACAAGGCCAAGGGCGTGATCCTGGTCCTGGACAACTCCACGACCGCGATGACCGGCGGTCAGCAGCACCCGGCCACCGGCCTGACGATCCGCAACGAGCCCACGAAGAAGCTGATCCTCGAGGATATCTGCCGGGCCTGCGGCGTCGACCACGTGGATGTGGTGGACCCCAAGAACCTGGAGGAGTTCCGGACCCTGCTGGAAAAACGGGTGAACGAAGATGCCCTGTCGGTCATCATCTCGCGGCATCCCTGCAAGTTGCTGCGAAGGTGATCCGGCGGGGCGGTGCTTCGAATCTCGACATGAAGGTACCCATGAAAGACAAAGTCTATAGCGTCACGTTCGGCGGCATCGGCGGGCAGGGGGTCCTCAAAGCCTCGGAGCTGTGCAGTTGGGCCGCCCTGTACGCCGGCTACCACGTGAAGAAGTCCGAAGTGCACGGCATGTCCCAGCGGGGCGGCTCGGTCGAGTCGCACGTGCGGTTCGGCAGGCGGGTCTACTCGCCCCTGGTCCCCGCCGGCGGGGCGGATGTGCTGCTCTGCTTTCACCAGGAGGAGCACCCGCGGCTCCTGGCGTTTCTGAAGAAAGAGGGCCTGGACCTGACCGGCTACGTGGACAAGGCCGCCGCGCTCGTGGCGAACCCGCGCGGTCTGAACACCTGCCTGGTCGGCGTGCTCTCCGCCCGGCTGCCGATCCGGGAAGAGTGCTGGATGCAGGCCATCGAGACGGTCTTCAAAGGCAAGGGCGTCGACGAGAACAAGAAGGTATTCCTGGACGGAAGAAGGTTGGGCCAGTCGTAGTGGCATGGGCGTCCAGCCCATGAATCATCGGCCGGAGGCCGATGCCACAAGGTCGCGCGGGCAAGCTGCCCGCGACACGAAAGGGCAAGCATGATCTGGAGACAAGATGTCGAGTGTGCGGCTCCGGCGGATTTGAAGGCTCTGCAGTCGGAGTACCTCAGGAAACTCATCCCGTACATCTATCACAACTGTCCGGTCTACCGGCAGAAGCTCGATGCGGCCAAGGCCACGCCGGATAAGATCAAGTCCATCGACGACATCAAGCGGCTGCCCTTCACGACCAAGGAGGACATGCGGGACAACTATCCGTTCGGCCTGTTCTGCGTGGGGCAGGACCGCATCAACGAGATCCACGTCTCCAGCGGTACCACGGGCAACCCGACCCTGGTCGGCTACACGAAGGACGACCTGAAACTGTGGGGCGACGTGATGGCCCGCGTGCTGGGCTGCGCCGGCGCCGTGCCGGGCGATACGATCCAGATCGCCTACGGCTATGGTCTCTTCACCGGCGGCCTCGGGTTCCACTACGGCGCCCTGGAGATGGGCCTGCGCATCATCCCCACCTCCTCCGGCCAAACGGCCCGCCAGCTCAAGCTCATGAAGGATTTCAACTCCAAAATCATCGCCTGCACGCCGAGCTACGTGCTCTACATGGCGGAAGAGGCCAAGGAGCTGGGCGTCGATCCTGCCCAGGGCAACTGGAAGATCGGCATCTTCGGGGCCGAGCCGTGGAGCGAGGCAATGCGGCGTGAGATCGAAGGCATCTGGAACATGCTGGCGACCGATGTCTACGGCCTGTCCGAGATCATCGGTCCGGGCGTCGCCCAGGAGTGCCACCACAAGGACGGCCTGCACATCTTCAGCGACGTGTTCTATCCCGAGGTCATCGACCCCAAGACCGGCCAGGAAGTGCCGGAGGGCGAGGACGGCGAGCTGACGATCACGACGCTCACCAAGCAGGGCATTCCGCTGCTCCGCTACGGAACGCGGGACATCGTCAGCATCCGCTACGACAAGTGCCGCTGCGGCCGGACCAGCCCCCGCATCAGCAAGATCAAGGGCCGGACCGACGACATGATCGTCGTGCGCGGCATCAACGTCTTCCCGTCCCAGATCGAGCACGTGCTCGTCGGGATCGAAGGCACCCAGCCGCACTACCAGATCATCGTCGACCGCCAGGCCCATAAGCTGGACGAGGTCGAAGTGCTGGTGGAGGTCGAGCAGCGGTTCTTCTCGGATGAGATCAAACGGCTCAACGAGATCCGCGACCAGATTCGCAGGGAAATCGAAAACGTGCTCTCCATCGGGGTCAAGGTCACGCTTGTCGAACCCAAGACCATCGAGCGGAGCATGGGCAAATCGAAGCGCATCATCGACAAGCGAGCACTGTAGGGGTCCGCCGATGAAAATCACGCAGATATCGATCTTTCTCGAGAATCGCAAGGGCCGGCTGTACGACGTTTGCTCCCTCCTCGGCGCCAATCAGGTGAACATCCGCGCGCTGACCATCGCCGAGACGGAGAGCTTCGGCGTTCTGCGGATCGTCGTGGACAAGTCCGACCTGGCCATCAAGCTGCTGCGCGACAACCACTTCGTCGCCAACTTCACCGATGTGGTGGCGATCGAGGTGCCGGACAAGCCGGGCGGCCTGGCCTCCATCCTGAAGGTCTTCTCCGACAACGACGTGAACATCGAGTACATGTACGGGTTCGTCGAGAAGTTCACCGACAAGGCCCTGCTCGTCATGCGCTTCGAAGACGCGGACTTCGCCCAGCAGATCCTGGCCAAGCACAACATCCGCGTCGTCGCCGAAAAAGACATCGAAGGACTGTAGATTGATGAAGGATGATTGATGATTGATTATTGAAGAGGTTCGTGGATGCTCTTCAGTATCAATAATCAATCATCAATAGTCAATCATCAATGACCATGGATACTCCCTTCTGGAACAAAGAGGTTGAGACCGCCCCGCGGAGCCGGATCGAGGAGATCCAGTTGCAGCGGCTGCGCGAGACCGTGGGCTGGGCCCTCAAGACGGCGTTCTACAAAAAGAAGCTGACGCAGGTCGGCATCCAGTCCCCGGAGGATATTCGCGGTCTGGAGGACCTCCGGCGGATTCCCTACACGACGAAGGACGATCTGCGGCTGAGCTTCCCCCGGGGGCTGCTGGCCGTGGACATGAGAGAGGTTCTCCGCGTCCATTCCTCCAGTGGCACCACGGGCATTCCGACCGTGATCTACTTCGCCCGGGACGATGTGGACCGCTGGACGGACCTGCTGGCCCGGAGCATCGTCGGGACCGGGGCCACGGACGGCGACGTGTTCCAGAACATGATGACCTACGGCATGTTCACGGGCGGCCTGGGCCTGCACTACGGCGCCGAGCGCGTGGGCATGACCGTGATTCCCATCGGCGGCGGCAACACGAAACGGCAGATCCAGACGATGAAGGACTTCCAGACCACCGTCCTGCACGTCACGCCGAGCTACCTGCTGCATATCCATTCGAAGCTGGGCGAGGATGGGATCGGACGCGCGGACCTGGCCCTGCGCAAGGCCTTCATCGGGGCCGAACCCCACTCCGAGAACACCCGCCGCAAGCTCCAGGAACTGCTCGGGATCGACGCCTACAACTCCTACGGTCTGAGCGAGTTGAACGGCCCGGGCGTCGCGTTCGAGTGCGTGTGCAAGAAGGATATGCACCTCTGGGAGGATGCCTACATCGCGGAGATCATCGATCCCGCCACCGGCACGGTTCGCCGGGACGGTGAGGAAGGGGAACTCGTCCTGACCAACCTCGTCCGCCGCGCGACGCCGATCCTGCGGTATCGCACCCGCGACCTGGCGTTCCTCCATCCTCCGGGCTGCGACTGCGGCCGGACGCACCGCCGCCTGTCCCGCATTCTCGGCCGGACCGACGACATGCTCATCATCAACGGCGTCAACGTCTTCCCCTCCCAGATCGAAGAGCGCATCATGAAGATCCCGGAGGTGGCGACCAACTACCAGATCTACGTGGACAAAAAGGGCGCCCTCGACCGCCTTACGGTCAAGGTGGAGATCTATCCCAAGCTGTTCCTGGGCGAGGTGGCAAAGCTCGAAGCCCTGCGGCACAAGATCGTCGAGGAGTTGCGGGCCTCCATTGTGATCAGTCCGTTGGTCGAGCTGCACGAGCCGGGGTCGCTGCCGGTGTTCGAGGGCAAGGCCAAACGCGTCGTGGACGAGCGGCCGAAGGACTAGGATTTGTGATTTACGATTTATGATTGATGATTTGGCCCGGGGCGGGGGAGTACGCAGCAGCACCAGCCTGGAATCGTAAATACATGGGTAATCCCCCGGCTCTGCCGGGGGACTCCCAGAGTTTGACAGATACAGGAGTCGTCCATCAGACTCACGGACTGTGAACCGCT
>JALORE010000231.1 GCA_025459125.1 Planctomycetota bacterium
CCAGCAGAGCCTGGTTCACGGCCTCGCCCGGAATCCGCTCCAGGGCGTAACGAGCCATGTCCGAGTATTCCTCGTTGGTCAGCATTCCCGCCAGCACGGGCACCGATTGCTCCGTCCCGATGATGCTCAGCTCGCGGCAGGCGTACTGCTTGCCCGCATACTTCGCATCCGACTTGAGGACGTCGATCAGCCCGGCCTCGAATTTCTTCAGCTCCTCGGGCTTGCCGTAGGCCTTGCGAATCTCGTCACTGAGCTCCGTCAGCGGCTGACGGCTGGCGCCGAAATCGTACGTCTTGACCTTTGCCAACTGTTGTTCCATGCCTGACCCCTTAACTGATGCCTGTGCCTTTGGTTTGGTCGGTACCGGGAAATCACCCATCGCGAACTGAATGCCACGCAGATAGTGCTCCAGAATCGGCGTGTTCATGAAGATCTCGTTGTTGTGCCCGAGCGAGCAGTAGAAGAGCCGGCCTTTGCCCACGTCCTTGACCCAGGTGATGCCGGTGTCGTTGTCGGCCTCGACCACGCCCTTGACGTTCTTCGTCCCGGGATCGCTCAGGTCGAGACTCATCAGGACGAACTGCTTCTCACGGGAATACGGATTGGGGGCGGTCCGGTAGATCTCATCCTTGACCTTGAAGCCCTGGCCCTTGAAGGGTGCAGTCAGCGGATGATCGGGCTCGTCGATCTTGATCGCGACGGTCATGCCGGACGTCCAGGGATGGGCGGTGAACTTGTTGCCCATCATCTCCATGCCTTCGGGCCATTGATAGAAGTTGTCCGCGGCCGCGTGGATACCGACGAGGCCCTTGCCGCTCTGGACAAAGTCCATCAACGCTTTGCACCGCTCCGGCGTCGTCTTCGGGTCGAACTTCAGGCTCGTCGTATTGTTCAGGCAGACCACGTCGAACTGCTTGAGCGTCTCCGCGGTGAACACGGAATAGTCATCCGTAACCACCATCACCTGGAAGGCCCCGGTCTTCTCGCCCATGATCTTCAGGGCTTCGTTGGCCACCGGAATCACCGTGTGGAAGAACGTCTCGCAGCGCCAGAACACCAGCATCTTGCGTGCCTTGGCGGGCTTGGCCACTGCCTTGTCCGGCATGGCCGCCTTGATCTTGGCGATCTCTTCGTCCGTCACCTTCCGCAGCTCCTTGGGCGACTCGGCCCACAGCGCCGTGGACAGGCAAAAGCCCACCAGCAATGCTGCGGCAATCACTCTCGACCTCACCATATCGGCTCCTTTCTTCGAAGAAGTTTGAAGTGTCAAGTTACAGGTCTGAAGTCGGAAAGGATGATTCTCACCACTTCACACTTCAAACTTCGCACTTCAAACTCCCTACAAATGCCACGGGGCCCGCATCGGCCGCGACAGCAGCCGGTTGGCCTCATCGTCGTTGACGAACAGTTCTTTCTGCGGGTCCCATTGTACCTTGCGACCCAGCAGCATCGCGATCTCACCCAGCAGTCCCACGCTGATCGACCGGCAGGCCACTTCGATCGGCGTGATCGTCTTTTGGCGCGACTTCACGCAGTCCAGGAAGTTCTGCTGGTGATCGCGGCTATTGTACAGTCTGGTTTCCTCCGCGCCGATGACTTCCTTCCATAGTTCCGGCGGGTTGGTGGCCTGGCGGCCGCGATCGACGTGAACCCAGCCCTTTTCGCCGTACCAGACGGTCCCCATGCCCTTGGGCACCTGCTTGTCGTTGGCCACGACCATTTCCACGCCGTTGGCGTACTTGCAGGTGAATTTGTACTCCGTCGGGACGTCGTAAATGCCCTCCTGAGGGTAGACGCCCTTGCCCTCGATCTCGACCGGGCCGGTGTCGTCCAGGCCCAGGCCCCAGTGGGCGATGTCGATGTGGTGGCCCGCCCAGTCGGTCAACTGGCCGCCGGAGTAGTCCATCATCCAGCGCCAGTCCCAGTGCAGGACGCCCCGGAACGGCACCCACGGGGCCGGACCCAGCCAGAAGTCCCAGTCCACACCCGCGGGAACCGGCTGCACCAGGTTATTCTTGCCCGGACTGCCGGTGGGCAGGCCCACCTCCACGCGGGTGACCTTGCCGATCCGCCCATTGCGAACGAGCTCGCAGCCGTGGTGGAAATTCTCCACGGACCGCTGCCAGCTTCCCGTCTGCCAGATGCAGTGGTAGCGGTTGACGGTATCCCGCATGACCTTGGCCTCGTGGATCGTCCGCGCCAGCGGCTTCTCGGCGTACATGTCCTTGCCCGCCCGGGCGGCCATCACCACCGGAATCGAATGCCAGTGGTCCGGCATCGCCAGGGACAGGGCATCGACATCGTTGCGCGCGATCAACTCGCGGAAGTCATGATACGTGACGCAATCCGCGTTGCCGTACCGCTTGTCCACGAAGCCCTTGGCCCGGTCGGCGTTGCGCTGGTCGATGTCGCAAACCGCCACGACCTGGGCCTCCTTCTTGCCGAGGAAACTACGCATGTTGCCGGTGCCCTGGCCGCCAACGCCGATGCAGCCGAGCGTGATCCGCTCGCTGGCCGCGACGGCGCCATTCGCGCCCAGCGCCGAAGAGCTGACGAGGTACGGGAACCCGACCGCGCCCACGGAGATCCCCGCCGCGCTTCGCAGAAAGCCCCGGCGGGACATGTCCTTTCGCGTCATGGATCGTTCTCCTTTTATCGAGTTTCAAGTTTGAAGTTTCAGGTATGTCAGGATGGGCTTCAACCCATGCGGACCATGGGAAGGCCGCCGGACAAGCAGCATGGGCTGAAGCCCATCCTACAACCTTACATTTCAAACTTCACACTTCAGACTTCTCACAAATGCCAGGGGCCGCGCAGCGAGCGCGACAGCATCCGGTTGGCTTCATCGTCGCCGAGGAAGACTTCGCGCTGCGGGTCCCATTTCAGGGGGCGTTTCAGCGTATAGGCGAGGTTGCCCAGGTGGCACACGATCACCGAGCTGGCGCCGATCTCAATGTCGCAGATCGGTGTGCTGCGCTTGCGAACAGCGTCCAGCCAATCCGTGTAGTGATTTCTGCTGTTGTAGAGGTTGACCTGATCGGCGCCGATCTTCTGATCCTTGAGGGCGTCCGGCCAGGTCTTCAGATAGCCGCGATTGACTTCGACTTTGCCGGTCGTGCCCTCGAAGAGAACGCCGTTGACGTTGCGGCCGCGATTGCCTCCGACGCGCTCCAGCCACTGCTGATACGCCGCGCCGGAGAACGGCAAACCGTTGCCCTCGGGACCACGGACCTGGCTGTCGCGGGTCATGGTGATGCCGTTGGCGTATTTGTACGTGAGGACTTTGTGCTCGCCGCCGTCGGGCGGGTAGATCTCGACCGGACCGCTGCCGTCCATGCCGAGGGCCCATTGCGCGATGTCGAAGTGGTGCGCGCCCCAGTCGGTCATGCCGCCGCCGCCATAATAGCTGTAATACCGCCAGTTCGGGAAACCGTCGAAGCTGATGTGCGGGGCGAGGTCGTTGTTGTAAGGACGCCACATGGCGGGGCCGACCCACATATCCCAATCCAGGTAGTCAGGCACCGGCTCAGGCGGCAACACCTTGTCCTCCGGCGGCCCGCCGACGTTTACCGTCACGTGCTTGATATCGCCGATGAAGCCGTTCCGCACCAGCTCGCAGGCAAACCGGAACTCCCGGGAGGAACGCTGCATGCTACCGGTCTGGAAGACGCGGTTATACCGCCGGACGGAGTTGACCATGGCCCGGGCTTCGGCAATCGTCTGGGTCAGGGGTTTCTCGCAGTAAACGTCCTTGCCGGCTTGACAGGCCTCGATGGTCGTGACCGCGTGCCAGTGGTCCGGCGTCGAGATCACCACCGCGTCGATATCCTTCCGGGCCAGCAATTCGCGAAAATCACTGTAGCGCGTGCAGCCCTTATAGGACCCATCCTTCTTGTCGGCGTAGTGTTTCTCGACGATGTTCTTGGCGCTGCGTTCGAGCTTGAGCTTGTCCACATCGCAGGCCGCCACCACCTGCGTACCCGGGGAGTTCAGGAACGACCGCATCAGGTGCTGGCTCTGCTTGCCGCAGGCGATGAAGCCGAGAGTGATGCGCCCGCTCGGCAGCGTCTGACCCTGCCCCAGGACAGACGAAGGCACCACAAGGGGCACACTCGCCACCGCAGCCGCACCGGCTGCCGTCCGGAGGAAGTCGCGTCGATTCATGCTCGTCTGTACCATTCGGCTACCCTCTCAAGCACCATGGGCGCGAGCGCCCATGAACTCAGGATCACGGGCAGGATGCCCGTGCTACGTGGCACAGGCGTCTCGTCCGTGAAGGCAGGGCCACGATGGCCCTGCGACACAGGGGCAAGATGCCCATGCTCCGTAAGTCTATAAATGCCATGGACTTCGGTATGCGCGGCCCAGCAGCGCGGAGGCGACCGGATCGCCGATGATCTCCTCGGTCTCCGGGTTGAAGCGGATCTTGCGGCCCAACCACATGGCGATTCGCCCGAGGTGTCCCGGCGTGGCGGAACGATGGGCGGCTTCGCAGGGCGTGATCGTCGCTTGGCGGCTCTTGATGCAGTCAAGGAAGTTCCGCCAGTGGCCCGGGGACTCATAGAGATGGATGTCGTTGGCCCCGATCTGCCCCTGCTTCAGGTCCCCCGGCTCAGTCACGACGCTCCTGCCGAGATCGCCGCGGCTGACCCAGACGGAGCCCTTGTCGCCGATCCACTTGGTGCCGCCGCGGATGTCCTTGTGCCCGCCGGCGATGACCATGGTCACGCCGTTGGGGTACTTGGCCGTGAGCCGGTACCGGGTCGGGCTGTCGTAGAGCCCGTCCTGCGGATATTCGCCGTAACCCTCGATCTCCAAAGGACCTGTGTTGTCCCAGCCCATGCCCCAGTGGGCGATGTCCACGTGGTGGCCGACCCAGTCCATGAGTTGGCCGCCGCCGTAATCGAGAACCCACCGCCAGTTCTTGGGCAGCAGTGCCGGCCGATAGGGCGTGTACGGGGCCGGTCCGAGCCAGCGGTCGAAGTCCAGTCCCTCCGGCGGGGCGACGATCTGCTCCTGGCCGGCGGTCTTGGCGAAATCCGAATGTCCCGAGGGCAAGCCGACCTCGACCGTGTGGACCTTGCCGATTCGACCGTTGCGGACCAGCTCGCACGCGAAGCGGAAATGCGCCTGGGAGCGCTGCCAACTGCCGGTCTGCCAGATTCGGCCGTACTGTTTGACCGCGTTGCACATGGCCCGCCCCTCGCGGAAGTCGTGCGAGAGGGGCTTTTCGCCGAAGATGTCCTTGCCGGACTTGGCAGCCTCGATGGCCGGGATGGCGTGCCAGTGGTCGGGCAGGCCCAGCGAGACGGCGTCGATATCCTTGCGGGCCAGCAGCTCCCGGAAATCCGTGTAGGCGGCGCAGTCCTGGGTGCCGTACCGCTTGTTGACCGTATTCACCGCCCCCTGGAGCGTCTTTTTGTCCACGTCGCAGATCGCGACGATCTGGCAGTCCTTCTCGCGGAGGAACTGGCCCATATTGGAGCCGCCCTGCCAGCCGACACCGATGCAACCCATCGTGATGCGCTCGCTGGGTGCGACGCTGCCCTCTTTGCCGAGAGCCGCAGAGCCGACGATGTACGGAAATCCCACTACCCCCATGGCGGTGCCGGCCGCCCCGGTCAAAAACCGGCGCCGGCTGACATTCTGGTTCATACCCATTCCAGCCGCTTTCTTTGCCTATGGGTGGCCTCGTTCGTAGCATGGGCATCTTGCCCATGTTTCGCACGGCCATCCTGGCCCTGTCTTCACAGGCGAGACACGCGTGAATACTCATGGGCGCTCGCGCCCATGCTACTGTGCCACCCGGTCTAGCGTGAGGCCCGGATGCTTTCGCAACATCCGGGCCTCACGGCAGTTATGACTACTTCTTCTCGAAGGCGGAATCGAAGGCCACCTGCGAAGGCTTGAAGTCGGCCTTCTTGATGGCCTGGCAGGCTTCCGCCGCCCCGTGCTCGCGATCCATCCGGCCGTCCTCCCACTCGATCGAGAGCGGGCCCTGATAGCCGACGTCGTTCAACGCGACGATGATTTCCTCGAAATTGATGTCCCCGTGGCCGATGGAGCGGAAATCCCAGAACCGGCGGGGATCCGTGAACTCGGTATGGCCGCCGAAGACACCGACCGTGCCATCCCCATGGCCCCACCACACGTCTTTCATATGGGTGTGCCAGATCCGCTTGCCGAACGTGCGGATGAACTTGACGTAATCGACGCCCTGGTAGCCGAGGTGGCTGGGGTCGTAGTTGAAGCCGAAGCACTCGTGGCCTTTGACCGCGTCGATCGCCCGCTGGGCGGAAGCGATATCGAACGCGATCTCGGTGGGGTGTACTTCCAGGCCAAACTTGATGCCCTCTTTCTTGAAGGCATCGAGAATCGGCTTGAACCGCTTGGCGAAGTCGGCAAAGCCGGCGTCGATCATGTCCTTCGAGACCGGCGGGAACGAGTACAGCAGGTGCCAGATCGAGCTGCCGGTGAAGCCGTTGACGACCTTGACGCCGAACTTCTTGGCGGCCTTGGCGGCGTTGATCATCTGCTCCGCGGCCCGCTGCTGGACGCCTTCCGGCTTGCCGTCGCCCCAGATCTCCGGCGAAATGATGACCTTGTGACGACCGTCGATGTTGTCGCAGATGCACTGTCCCACAAGGTGGTTGGAGATGGCGAAGACCTTCAGGCCGTACTTGTTAAGCAGGTCCCACTTGGCCTTGCAGTACTTGTCGTCCTTGAGGGCCTTGTCCACCTCGAAGTGGTCGCCCCAGCAGGCCAGTTCCAGGCCGTCATAGCCCCAGCTCTTGGCCTTCTGCGCCAGGACCTCCAGCGGCAGGTCCGCCCATTGTCCCGTGAATAGCGTTACCGGTCGTGCCATCTCGTACCTCCTTATTCAAAGACTCCATGCTCTCGGCAAAGCGTCTCCTTGCAGAGAAAAACGCTCACGATCCCCGTTTTATTGCGAACGAACCGCGTGGCATGGCCATCCTGGCCATGTCGTCACGGGCTCAGAGCCCGTCCTACACGGCGATTCGCCCCGGCACAAGGACTCTCGTCCCCGGCTTCACAGGGGGGCACGGGACACGATCCTCCTTTGCACTCCAGGGACGTGTCATTATACAAGCCCACCCTACGCAAGCAACGCCATTTTCCCGCCAATTCTCCGGCCTGGATTCACAGTATGAACCCCAGCGAACGGGCCTGCGAGCCACCAGGAACCACGGCGACCTGGCCGGTTCGTCAACCCCTCTGCCGACTGTGCAAGCCGAACTTCGCCGGTGGCTCCTTTGGGGGTTCGAGCATCTGCCGCAGGAGGACGAAGAGTTGCTTGATCTGTTCGTCGTGTTGCTCCAGCTTGCGTCGCAAGGCAGCGTTGTCCGCCAGAATCTCCCTCAATCTGACGAACGTCCTCATGATGGCGAAGTTCACGCTGATGGCACGCGGGCTCTTCAGCACACTGGAAGGCATACCTGCCCAAGGACCGCCAGGAGAACGTCCGCTGTGCGATGAAGGCGGCATTCCAACTGCCGGCCGAGCAGGGAATGGCGAAACTCAGGAAGCTGTCCGAGTGGCTGGCTCAGGAATATCCCTCGGCGGCCGAGAGCCTTCTGGAGGGCCTGGCAGAGATGTTCACGATCAACCGACTGGACCTGCCGGCCCACCTGCGTCGCTGCCTGGCCAGCACGAACATCATCGAGTCCCCCAACGCCGGAATCCGGGGAAGAACCGGGCGGGTGACCCGCTGACGGGATGGGCAGATGGTGCTGCGCTGGACCGCCTCGGCGTTGCTGACGCTGGAGAAACGAATGCGGCGGATCATGGGCCATCAGCAATTGTGGATGCTGGAGGCGAAATTGCAGGATCAAGACGAACAACCGGGTGTTGCCAAGAAGCGCAAGAACGCGTAGGATGCACCGTCGAGTGGCCACCGCACCTCCAACTGAGAACGGGACAACCTCTCGTAGGACAAGCCTGGTGTCGGAATTTCGGAGACGTCAGACTCATTTGCGGCTCATCCGGTTTGAGTGTACTTCGCTTGGAATGATATGCTGTTCCGGTCTGCGCATGGTGAAGAGGCTGTTCAGGGGGCGGAGCCGGTGTGGCATCTCCCTACTGAGAGCCGTCGCTTCGTACGCCTGGTGCAGTTCGTGTGGTTGGGAAGTGCGGACACGCACACGAGGGCATTTTCATGACGTTCAAGACGATCAGGATTGACACGGAGGCATATGAGCGGCTCCAGGCCGCACGGCGTCAGGGCGAGTCGTTCAGTCAGGTCATCAAGCGGGTGGTGAACAAGCCGGTGGACGTGCAGCAATTCCTGGAGGAAATCAGCAGACGGCCGCTCCGCGAGGAAGCCACGGCCGTGATCGAATCTCACCTGCACAGACGACGGCGGGCTTCTCGCCGGAAACGGCAAGCGCGGCATGGGCTGAAGCCCATCCTACACGAGTCAGACTGATGCCTCCCCTCCCTCAGAGGGCGGTGGCGGGATGAGAGGACGAAGCTTGTCGATCAGGTCCGGAATGTGAACCGTGGCAACCAGCCAGATGTTCTCATGCTTCACTTCCCCGTATTCGTGGGCGAGGACGTGGCGCTGGGCGATGATCTTCCTCCAGGGTATTTCGGGATGAGCATCGCGATACGAGGGCGAGACGTTTCGGGCGGCTTCCCCAATGATCTCGATGTGCCGTTCGACGGCGCCGCGGAGCAAACGGTCGCGCGTGTAGTCGTTGAAGGTCTTGCCCCCGACAAACTCTTGAACCGCACCGGCGGCGTCAAGCATATCCCAGAGAAAAGAAAGGTCGCTGGTTTCAGGCCGCATAGACTACCTGGTAGCTCTTGAGGATCTCGTGGCGCCGGAAGGGATTTCGCAGGGCCTCCTTCTCGATGAGGTCGATCTCCCGTCCGAACAGGTCCCGGAGTTCATCGCGCATATCGAGAAGATCCCAGAGACTCCACACGGCCTGGGGCTGGAACGTAACCAGAACATCGATGTCGCTGTCCGGCCCGAAGTCCTCGCGCAGAATCGAGCCAAACAGAGCGAACTCCGTCACCTTCCATTTCCGGCAGAATTCCGCGAGCCGGTCTTGCGGGATCTCGATGCCATGGAGATTCATAGTTGCCTCTACAGTACCCGTCCCGGCACAATTCGGCAATACCGGACCGGCAGATTGCCCGAAGGAAACGGTGGACACCCTCACCCTTCGTCGTGCGAAGCAAGGGGGGACCATCGGTCACAACTTGCGCAGGTAGAGGTCCTTGAATTGGACGAGCGTGGGCGGGCTGGAAAGATCCGCCGGAACTCGTACCAGGGCCAACACCAAGTCAGCCGGCGCTCCGGGTGGCAGCGGCAAGCGTAGCTTGCCGCTGGTTTGCCGATCCGCCATCGGCAAGCTACACGCTTGCCGCTGCCACCCTGTTTCTCACCTCTACAGGGGTGGGCGTTATCTTGTATGCCCTTACGGGCACACTACAAACCAAGGCCTGCGGCCTTGACGACGCCGCTCACACAGAGCCATTCTCGGGACTCTGCGGTCGCCCTGGGGCTCGTGCGCGGAGCCGGGCTCACGCGGCGTAGTGCCGGGCCACCTTGCGGATGGCTTCGGCGACGTTGGCAATGTAGTCCTCGGTCATGCGTTCGTGGATCGTCACGCGGATGCCGGTCTTGAGGATGGCCTCGACCTCCGGCGTCTGGTGTTTCGTGAAGTCCATCGTGGTCAGGCCCATTTCCCGTACGGGCCAGCGGCCGGCGAAGAAGCCGTGCTGCTGGAAGACCGGCTCGCGATGGAGCGGCACCGCGATATAGCCGGCCGTGCAGGGCGCGCCTTCGGCCACCAGGGCTTTGACGAACTGGGCGCGGTCGCAGCGGAACGCCTCCGGTTTCATGCGGAAGAAGTAGAACCAGTAGACGCAGCGGTCTTCGGGATGCACCTGGTGCGGCGTGAGGCCGGGCAGGCCGGCGATCTTCTCGGTCAACAGGTTGCCGAGGCGGGCGCGCGTGCTGGCGATGGCTTCGAGCCGCGTCAGTTGCCCCGCCACGACCGCCGCCTGGGGCTCGCTCATGCGATAGTTCGTGGCGAATGCCTGGAAGCCGCCGCCCTTGAGGCGGTCCATCCCTTTGTCCCCGAACTTCTGCAGGAGCGGACCGAAACGTTCATCATTCGAGCCGACGATGCCGCCGTCGCCGCAGGTGACGTGCTTGGTGTTTTGCAGGGAGAAGCACGTCATGTGACCGATGGTGCCGATGGGCTGGCCGCGGAACTTCGCGCCCCAGGCCTGGCAGGAATCCTCGATCAAAACCAGCTTGTGCTTGTCGGCGAGAGCCTTGAGGGCGTGCAGGTCGCACGGGTTGCCACAGAGGTGCACCGCAATGATGGCCTTGGTCCGGGGCGTGATGCGGCGCTCGACATCCGCCGGGTCCAGGTTGTAGGTGCCGGCGCCCAGATCGGCAAAGACCGGCACCGCCTGCTGATAGATCACGCCGATCACCGTGCCGATATCCGTGATCGGCGAGGTGATGACCTCGTCGCCCAGGCCGATGCCCGCCGCCGCCACGGCGATGTGCAGCGACGCGGTGCCGGACGAACAAGGCTGGACGTACTTCATCGGGCAGAATTCCCGGAACCGCTCCAGCATCAGCTTGGTCTGCGGACCATTCCAGTATGTGAGATTCTCCTGTTGGAGCAGGGCCTCCAGTCGCTCGCGTTCGGGAGGGCCCCAGCGGAGCCCGAGGGGACACGCCTTCGGCACGGCCTTCGTGCCGCCTTCCAGCGCCAGCTTCGCGGCGGGTTGAGCGGCCACCGACGGCGGTCCGTCAAGGTTGGCCGCGACCACCGCGGCCGAGGACGTGGCCAGAAACTCCCGGCGGGACACGCCCGGGCCGGACGGGGTCGATGACGAAGACGGATCGCAGCTCATATCTCACCTCCAGAAGGGCTAACGATGGTTCGCGAGCAACCGCCGCGCGTTCTCGCAGCGGATCGCCCCCAGTTGTTCGTCGCTCACAGCGGCGACTCCTGCAGTTTCAGCAGCGCCGATTCGAAGTAGAACAGTGGTGCATAGGAGCCAAACAGCACGCGATTCGGTGGCACCTGGGCCAGGAGGCCGGCAACCCCGCCCACGCCCTCGAGCATGGCAATCTCAACATACACCTCGCCGGCGGCGAGGAGCTCGGCCAGGGCCCGGCCCCGCAGGAAGCGCTGCGAGTTCAACAGGACGATGCGGATGCCGGGCGTCTGTTTCAGCAAGCCGGCGAGCCCGGTGACGTTCGTCGGCTC